>NZ_CAXIBN010000241.1:0-3739 GCF_964021735.1 uncultured Wocania sp.
AAATACATGTCGCCATCAACCCGAATTAGTTTATCTGCAACCAGTCAAACTAATATTGGCTTAGACAAACAAACTTTTACAGGTACTTTTAATTACAAATGGAATCCAAATAGCATTGCTACAAATAGGCTTGATTTATTTAACGTCCAGTATGTTAGAAATCTTAATATTGGAAACTATTTTGGTATTTATCAAAATTCTTTTAAAACTCTAGAGAACATAGCATTAAACACATATAATACACCTTCAGAGTTTATCACTTTAGATGAAAATGGTAACGAAATTTTAATCAAAGAAAGAGCAGACCCTTTTATTGATTTAGTATTAAACGACAGTAGCTTTGAGGTAAATAACCCAACAGAATATAAAACAGTAAATAGTATTGATGAAAGAAAAAAACGATTAACAGAAAACAACTTAATCTTTTCATCAAGTTTTAGTTTCACACAAGATAAACGTCAAAATATATTTGACGAAAATTTTTCAATCTTTCGTTTTAAAGTTGAAGCCGCAGGAAATTTACTTGCAAACGCTTCAAAACTTTTTGGGCTTAATAAAAATGAAAATAATCGTTACGAATTATTTAATGTTGCCTATTCTCAGTATATAAAAACGGAGTTCGATTATGTAAAACACTGGGATTTAGGCAGGAAAAATGTACTGGCAATGCGAGGCTTTTTTGGTATTGCTATCCCTTACGGAAACTCTTCCAGTATTCCTTTTTCTAAAAGTTTTTTTGCAGGCGGCTCCAACGATAATCGTGCTTGGGCTCCTTATAATTTAGGCCCAGGAAGCTCCAAAACTACAGACGAATTTAACGAAGCTAATTTAAAATTAGCCTTTAGTGTAGAGCAGCGTTTTAATATATTCGAAAACTTAAATGGTGCTATTTTTATAGATTCTGGTAACATTTGGAATGTGCTGGACGATGTTGAAGACGATAGTGCTACATTTACAAGTTTCAGCTCTTTAAAAGACATCGCCATTGGCTCTGGTTTTGGTTTTCGTTACAACTTTGGTTTATTTGTTTTCCGTTTCGATATAGGTTTTAAAACTTACGATCCTTTTTACAGAGATCAAAACCGTTGGTTTAACGATTACAATTTCGCCAATGCCGTTTATAATATTGGTATAAACTATCCATTTTAAATTCAAAACAAATTTGATTAATATCATGTATTCGCGTACTACTAAAATATCATTATCGCTTTTGCGGGAATCTTATTTTCAACATATAAACTATAACGTTTTAGTGCCTTTTTAATCGTTTCACCTAATAAAAAGGCAACTGTTTATTTAAAAATTGATTACTTTTGAAACATACTAATTATTAATCAACTAAATAAAAAAAATGGGACATAATATAAAACCAGGTGTTGCAACAGGTATAGAAGTACAAGCTATTTTTAATCATGCAAAAGCTAATAATTATGCACTTCCTGCTGTTAACGTTATTGGTTCAGATACTATAAATGGTGTTTTAGAAACTGCAAGAGATTTAAACGCTCCAGTAATTATTCAATTTTCAAATGGTGGCGCACAATTTAATGCTGGCAAAGGATTAAGTAACGACGCCCAAAAAGCAGCTATTGCTGGCGCAGTTGCTGGCGCAAAACATGTTCATACATTATCTGAAGCTTATGGTGTTCCAGTAATTTTACATACAGATCATTGTGCTAAAAAATTACTTCCTTGGATTGATGGTTTATTAGATGCTAGTGAAAAGCATTATGCTGAAACTGGAAAATCATTATTCAGTTCACATATGATTGATCTTTCTGAAGAACCAATCGAAGAAAACATTGAAATCTGTAAAACCTATTTAGAAAGAATGTCTAAAATGGGCATGACTTTAGAAATTGAACTTGGTATTACTGGTGGTGAAGAAGATGGAGTTGACAACTCTGATGTTGACGATTCTAAACTATACACACAACCTGAAGAAGTGGCTTATGCTTACGAAGAATTAAGCAAGGTGAGTTCTCAATTCACTATTGCTGCAGCCTTTGGTAATGTACATGGTGTTTACAAACCAGGAAACGTAAAACTAACTCCAAAAATTTTAAAGAATTCTCAAGAATTTATCACTAAAAAGTATGGTGTTGAACACAATCATATCGATTTTGTATTCCATGGTGGATCTGGCTCTACAGTAGAAGAAATTCGCGAAGGTATTAGTTATGGTGTAATAAAAATGAACATTGATACCGATTTACAATATGCTTTCATGGAAGGTATTAGAAATTACATGGGCGAAAAATCAGAATACTTAAAAGCACAAATAGGTAATCCTGACGGTGATGATGTTCCAAATAAAAAATATTACGACCCACGTGTTTGGTTACGTGAAGGCGAAAAAACATTTGTAGCACGTTTAAAAAAGGCATTCGAAGACCTTAATAATGTAAACACATTATAAACTAAAGTAATTTATTACAAAAACAAATAAAAGATCTTGCTTTATCGCAGGATCTTTTTCGTTTATAGTATTTAAACATCCTATATTACAAGCATCCTAAAAGAATTTCGTTAATAAAATTACCATGGCATTACCACAAAATTAAAATAAAGGTTTAATTTTGTGGTTAGGTTTGTAGTTAATCTTGAGCACAGTCTAAAAGACTGTATCTTTTTATAAAAAACAAAAAGGATGCCACTACAATACTAAACACAGTTTGCCAATACATAAAAATTTGCAAACGTTAATCTAAAAATCGTAAATCACTATGTCTTGGTTTAAAAGAAAAGATAAAGGAATACAAACTAGTACTCAAGAAAAAAAAGATACTCCAAAAGGTCTCTGGTACAAATCTCCAACCGGTAAAATTGTTGACACAAAAGAGTTAGAACAAAACTTTTATGTAAGTCCAGAAGATGGTTACCATGTTAGAATTGGTAGTAAAGAATACTTCGAAATACTTTTTGACGATAATAAGTTTAAAGAATTAGATGCTAATTTAGAATCTAAAGACCCTCTCAAATTTGTTGACACAAAAAAATATCCAGAGCGTTTAAAAGCAGCTCAAGACAAGACAAAATTAAAAGACGCTGTTCGTAGTGCTGTTGGAAAATCAAAAGGAAAAGATTTAGTTGTTTCTTGTATGGATTTTGCTTTTATAGGTGGCTCAATGGGTAGTGTTGTAGGTGAAAAAATTGCACGAGCAGCAGATTACGCCTTAAAAAACAAACTACCTTTTATGATTATCTCAAAATCTGGTGGTGCTCGTATGATGGAAGCTGCGTTATCACTAATGCAATTAGCAAAAACATCGGTAAAATTAGCACAACTGGCAGATGCAGGTATACCATATATATCATTATGTACCGACCCAACTACTGGAGGAACAACAGCATCATTCGCTATGTTAGGTGATATTAATATCGCAGAACCAGGAGCTTTAATAGGGTTTGCTGGACCACGTATTGTAAGAGATACCACAGGTAAAGAATTACCAGAAGGATTCCAAACCTCTGAGTTTTTATTAGAACACGGCTTCTTAGACTTTATTACCCACAGAAAAGAATTAAAAAGCAAAGTAAATCAGTACATAGATTTAATTACAAATCAGCCATTAAGAGCATAACATAAAAAGTGATTTTTCTAGTCGATTTTCTTTTTCATAGATTTCCCTAAAAATCATTAAAAATTACTATATTTGCCGCTCGAAAGAAAGGCTTTCGTGTACATAACAATCATTTACAATAATATTAGCATGTATTTAGATCAAAAAGAAAAAGA
>NZ_CAXIBN010000242.1:0-3728 GCF_964021735.1 uncultured Wocania sp.
GCAAAAACTGCTAAAGTAAAAACAATTGTGATAAGCATTAAACCAATGGTGTTAGGCAACTTTAAAAACCGCACGTTTATGTAACCAAAAATTGCAGATAGCGTTACCAAAACAGTAATTATAAAAAAATAGTCGTCCATTGAAGTTTTGTTTAGTTTCGCTAAAATAAAATTTAAAAATCTATATAAATAATTTATGTTAAGTATTACAAATATTATCGACTGAAATCTTTTAGATTTATATCTTTAAGCAAAAATTTTATGCAAAAAACATATTACGACCCAGCAGATTTAAAGAAATTTGGAAAAATTAGTGAATGGAATCAAGAACTTGGTGACAAATTTTTCGAATACTATGGAAAAGTTTTCGAAGAAGGCGCACTTACGGCACGTGAAAAATCATTAATAGCCTTAGCAGTTTCGCACACAGAGCAATGTCCTTATTGTATCGATGCTTATACCAAAGACGGTTTACAACGCGGTATTACCAAAGAAGAAATGATGGAAGCTTTACACGTTGGTGCAGCCATAAAAAGTGGCGCTACCTTAGTGCATGGTGTGCAAATGATGAATAAAGTGAATAAACTGGATGGGTAAAAATTAGAAGACCGAAGTTGGAAGACCGAAGAAAACTCCATTAATTTGGAAAATGAATATGACAAAATTAAAAACACAATCCCTACATAAACGCAAAAGCGATTTAGCAAATAGCAATAGGCAACTCGAAATTTTATCGAATGGCATATTTCAAAATGGAGATTTGCCAACATTTAAAACTAAAATTGCTGAAACCAATCAATTTCCGCTTAAAGCAAAAAAATTAGAAATCTTACAAATAAACGTTGGTTATATGTGTAATCAGGTTTGCGAGCACTGTCATGTTGATGCTGGTCCAGATCGAAAAGAAATTATGACGCGTGATACCATGCAACAATGTTTAGAGGTTATAAAAAACACAGATGCACATACCTTAGATTTAACTGGAGGTGCACCAGAAATGAATCCAGATTTCAGATGGTTTGTAGAAGAAGCTGCCAAAGCTGGTATTAAAGATTTTATAGTGCGCTCTAACCTTACCATTATTCGTGCTAATAAAAAATATTACGATTTACCAGAATTCTTTAAAAAACACAACGTGCATGTAGTTAGCTCAATGCCACATTGGACACGCGGAAAAACCGATAAACAAAGAGGAAATGGTGTTTTTGATGCATCTATTGAAGCTTTAAAAATGTTAAATAAAGTAGGCTACGGTATGCCCGAAAGTAACTTAAAATTAGATTTGGTTTACAATCCATCAGGTGCTTTTTTACCAGGTGATCAAATGGCTATGGAAAAAGATTTTAAAAAGGCTTTGTTAGAAGATTTCAATATTCAGTTTCATAATTTATTTGCCATTACTAATTTACCTATTTCAAGGTTTTTAGATTATTTAATTGCTTCAGAAAATTATGAAGATTATATGTATGCGCTCATAGAGGCCTACAATCCAAATGCTGTTGCAAACGTTATGTGTACTAATACGCTTTCTGTGAGTTGGGACGGGTTTTTGTACGATTGCGATTTTAATCAAATGCTAGAATTACCTGTAAATAGCAAAGTCAAACACATTTCGGAGTATAACGAGGCGTTACTTGAAGGACGAAATATTGTTATCTCGCAACATTGCTACGGTTGTACTGCTGGCGCAGGAAGCAGTTGCCAAGGTGTAGTTGCTTAACCCAATTCCTGCGCAAGCAGGAATCTCATACTATGAAACACAATATTTTATACATACTTCTATTTTTTTCAGGCATTAGTTTCGCCCAAGAATCGCTTTCAGAATTATTAAAAAAGTATAACTCTGAAAGCATTCCATATATTTCGGTTGAAGATTTATCAAAACAACAAAATGTCATCATTTTAGATTCAAGAGAATTATCTGAATATAAAACCAGCCATTTGCAACATGCTATTTGCGTTGGCTACGATAATTTTAAACTAAAAAAAACTGTAAAAAAGCTTAAAAACAAACAACAACCCATAGTTGTGTATTGCTCTTTAGGAATTCGATCTGAAGATATTGCTGAAAAACTCAAAAAGGCTGGCTACTCTAACGTATATAACCTATATGGTGGTATTTTTGAATGGAAAAATAATAATTTGCCAGTTTATAATTCCAAAGAAAAAGAAACAGATAGCATACATACATTTAGCAAAGAATGGAGTAAATGGCTTAATAAAGGCACTAAAATTTATGACTAAAGAACTCATTATTGTTTTTGTAAAAAACATAAAACTAGGCAAAGTTAAAACACGACTTGCAAAAAGCATTGGCAACCAAGGGGCTTTTGAAGTGTATAGCGAACTCGTTAAAATAACAGAAACAGCTATAAAAAACTTATTAATTGATAAGCGCATTTATTTTTCTGATGCCATTATCGATACTAAATGGGAGAACCATTATAAAGCAGTTCAAAAAGGTGAAAATTTGGGAGAGCGTATGAAAAATGCTTTTATAAAAGGTTTTGAAGATGGCTATGAAAAAATCGTTTTAATAGGCTCAGATTTACCAGATATAAATTCTAATCATATTGAAAACGGATTGCAAGCGTTTAATAGCAATAATGTTGTTTTTGGACCAGCTATTGATGGTGGTTATTATCTTGTTGGGATGACTAAAATTTATGATTTTATTTTTGATAACAAACCTTGGAGTCAATCCAATTTATTAGAAATTACACTTGAAGAATTAAAGGAAAACAGCATCTCATTTAGTTTGCTAGAACCTTTAAATGACATTGACACTTTTGAAGATTTAGAAACTTCATCATTTTACAAATCGAATATTGAATTACAACAACGCATACAACAATTAAATGATAAAGCATATTAAAAAAACGGTAGAATATCTACAAGAAAAAGGATTCGAGAACCCAGAAATAGGTATTATTTTAGGTACAGGTTTAGGGCAGCTTATTAATGAAATTGAGATTATAAAAGAAGTAAGTTATAATCACATCCCATATTTCCCAACAGCAACGGTAGAGTTTCATAAAGGAAAACTTATTTATGGAACGTTAGAAGGAAAAAAAGTTATTGTTATGCAAGGTCGTTTCCATTTGTACGAAGGATACTCGTTACAAGATGTAACTTATCCTGTTCGCATTATGGAAAAATTAGGTATAAAAACTTTGTTGGTATCTAATGCTGCAGGAGCTATAAACCTAAACTTTAAAAAAGGCGAACTCATGCTAATTGAAGATCATATAAATCTTCAAGGAAGCTCACCTTTAGCTTTTAACGGTGTAGAAAAATTAGGCGAGCGTTTTACAGACATGAGCGCTCCGTATGATTCTAGTATTAATTCAAGATTCAAATCCATAGCCAAAAAAAATAATATAAAACTTCACGAAGGTGTTTATGCCAGTGTAGTTGGCCCTCAACTGGAAACCCGTGCAGAATACAGAATGCTTAAAATTATTGGTGCCGATGCTGTAGGAATGAGTACAGTTCCTGAAATTATAGTCGCAAATCATTTAAAATTAAAAGTAGCAGCGGTGTCAGTTTTAACAGATGAATGCGACCCAGATAATCTAAAACCTGTAAACATTTCAGAAATTATTGCTATGGCTGCAAAAGCAGAACCAGATATGATAACTTTGTTTAAAGAATTAATAAAAACACTTTAAAAAAGAGTTTAGAGTTTAGAGTTTAGAGTTTAGAGTTTAGAGTTTAGAGTTTAGAGTT
>NZ_CAXIBN010000243.1:0-3709 GCF_964021735.1 uncultured Wocania sp.
GTATGGTGCATTAACATTTGCCCTGTGAAATTGTTGAGTCGTTTTTCGTTTAGATATTTTGTTGTTTCTTCAATTTTAAAAATTAACTTTTGGCGAAAATATGTTTTACTAAAACGAGCATTAATAATTTCAAATCCATTTTGCTGTTTGCCTGTCCACAAAGTTTCATCATTATATAATTTAATCGCATTTTCAACAAAATCATCTGGCTTATCCTCAATACAACCATTCGGTTTTAAATCAGCAAACATGCCTTCAGCCGCTGTACTTGTCATAACACAAGGTGTTCCATTTTGCATCGCATCAACTAACTTCCCTTTTAAACCTGCTCCAAACTGAATTGGTGCTAAGCATATTTTTGCTTGCTGCATAACATCGTTAACATCATTAGCAAATCCCTTTACCAAAAACCCCTCCTTTTTATTATGAAGTTGATTTACTTTTTGTGAAGCATAAGCACCATATATGTTTAAATCTGCCTTATGGAGTTGCTTTTTTATTAATGGCCAAATGGTTTCTTTTAAATACAAAACCGCATTGTAATTGGGCTCGTGTAAAAAATTACCAATCGTTATAAAATGTTGCCGTTCGTTAAATTTTGGTAGTTTTTCAATGTTTTCTTTTGAGATTTCATCTAACATAAATGGTAAATAAACCAACAACGACTCATCTACTTTAAACTCGTTTTTAAGAAGTTCCATTTCAGCTTCCGAAATAATCAAACTTAAATCGCATCTATAAATACTAGCTATTTCTCGCTTTGCAGTGTCGTTAAACAAATAGGTTTTATCAAAAGGCTTACTGTATTTATAGGCTTGCTGTCTGCCTTTTCGCAAACCATGTAAATCTTCAGTATCAAGAATTCTTAACGCATTTGGACACTGTTCTGCGACACGCCAACCGAATTGCTCTTCGGTCATAAAACGGTCAAACAAAACAATATTTGGATTTAATTCTTTTACAAAAACATCAAAACTTGAATGATTTAATTTTATGCTTACTTGCTCAATTCCAATAGTTTTTAAATCAAAAGCATTATCACTTTTCGCACAAGCACTTGCAAATGTTATTTGATAATTTGCAGATTGAAATACATCAATTAACTGCATCATTCTGCTACCAGCAGCAGAACTTTTAGGTTCTGGCCAAACAAAACCGATGATTAATAGATGCTTACGCATTTAGATTTTTAGATATCTGGATTATTAGAAAACTATTCTGGTTTCGGCTCTAAGCTATATTTAAGGCGCACTTGTTTTGCCCAATCTACCACAGCTTTAATTTGTTTATCTGAAAGTTTTGCTTCTGTGTGCGTCCAAGTATAAGAATTTAATGGCATCTCTTTTGCTTCAACCATTTCAATAAGTTCTTCAAATTTATGATCTTTCCGTTTGGTAGAATTCCCTTCCCATTTAGATACATTAAAATGTTTCTTTCCGTCTTTTACATGACTAGCTAACCAATAGTTTATAGGTGTAATTTTGTTGTACCAAGGGTATCGTGTAAAATCGCTATGGCAATCGTAACAGGTTTCTTTTAAAATAAGTTTTACATCTTCAGGCGGATTGGTTTCTTCTAAAAAAGCATCAATTGATGCTAAATCGCCTTCATTTTTATCTGGACCAAAAAATTGAGCTATTAAAAATACAATAAGTATCAACCAAAGAATCTTTTTTATTATTCGCATTTTAAGTAATTTTAGAAGCTTAAAAATAAGAAAACCTTTTGACTACCGCGCAACTTTATAAAGAATTAAATTACGTAAACCATTCGCGCGAAAAACGCTTGTATTATGCTAATTTAATGCATGACAATCCGGATTTAGTTCCTAGTTTATTAGACATTCTTTTTATGGTTGATGATGAAATTTCGCCACGAGCGGCTTGGGTTTTCGAATTTATGTGCAATGCGGATATAGAAACTATAATTCCGTATCTAGATATGTTTACAGAAAACATGCATAAAGTACATTTAGATTCTGCGGTTCGTCCTGTGGCAAAAATTTGTGAATTTTTAGCAAAAGCATACACCTCTAAAGCCAATAATAAAATTAAAAATACATTAACTGAAACACATAAAGAATGTATTATTGAAGTCTGCTTTGATTATATGATTAATGATGAAAAAATTGCGCCTAAAGCTTACTCTATGAATACTTTATTTTTATTAGGTAAAGACTACGATTGGGTGCATCCAGAATTGGCGCTTATTTTAGAGCGTGATTTCCAAATACAGAGTTCTGGTTTTAAAGCACGGGCAAGACACATTTTAAAGAAAATAAAATCAAAATAACTTCATACTTCTAACTTCGTACTTCTAACTTTCTTTCCTATCTTTGCAATCCCGATAATTATCGGGACTTAAAACAACACAAAAACATGTCATTATCATCATTAAACGCCATCTCTCCAATTGATGGAAGATATAGAAATAAAGTAAACGAATTAGCACCTTATTTTTCTGAAGAAGCCCTAATTAAATATCGTGTTTTAGTTGAAATTGAATACTTTATTGCACTTTGCGAAATTCCGTTACCTCAACTTCAAAGTGTTGATAATACTATTTTTGAAGATTTAAGAGCTATTTACAAAGATTTTTCTACTGAAGATGCTTTGGCAATTAAAAAAATTGAAAGTGTAACCAATCATGATGTTAAAGCAGTTGAGTATTTTATAAAAGAAAAATTTGACGCTTTAGGCTTAGCTCAATATAAAGAATTTATCCATTTTGGATTAACCTCGCAAGACATAAACAACACCGCTGTGCCTCTAAGTATTAAAGAAGCGATGAATGATGTTTATGTACCAGAATATTTAACGGTTTTAGAAAAGCTTAAAAGTTTATCTCAAGATTGGTCTGCTATCCCTATGCTTGCTAGAACCCACGGACAACCCGCATCTCCAACACGTTTAGGCAAAGAAATTGAGGTTTTTGTTGTGCGTTTAAAAGAACAATTTAATTTATTGAACGATATACCAAGTGCTGCTAAATTTGGTGGTGCAACAGGTAATTTTAATGCACATCATGTGGCTTATCCAAACATTGACTGGAAAGCTTTTGGTTCTAAATTTGTACAAGAAAAACTAGGGTTACAACATTCGTTCCCAACAACGCAAATTGAGCATTACGACCATATGGCTGCTTTGTTTGATACTTTAAAACGTATCAATACGATTTTAATTGATTTAGACAGAGATATTTGGACCTATGTTTCAATGGATTATTTTAAGCAGAAAATTAAAGCAGGTGAAGTTGGCAGCTCTGCAATGCCACATAAAGTAAATCCTATTGATTTTGAAAATTCTGAAGGCAACTTAGGAATTGCTAATGCTATTTTCGAGCATCTTTCAGCTAAACTACCAATTTCTAGATTACAGCGCGATTTAACTGATAGCACCGTTTTACGTAATGTTGGTGTGCCTTTTGGACATACTTTAATTGGTTTTAAATCTACTTTAAAAGGATTGAACAAATTACTTTTAAATGAAAGTAAATTTGCTGAAGATTTAGAAAATAATTGGGCGGTAGTTGCTGAGGCTATTCAAACCATTTTACGTCGCGAAGGTTATCCTAATCCTTATGAAGCTTTAAAAGGTTTAACCAGAACTAACGAAGCTATAAATCAAGATTCTATTTCAAATTTTATTGACACATTAGAAGTTTCAAACACAATAAAAGAAGAATTAAAACGTATTACTCCTAGTAATTA
>NZ_CAXIBN010000244.1:0-3680 GCF_964021735.1 uncultured Wocania sp.
TCCATAAAATACCAGAACTTAGGCTCTGTACCCAAATCCTCTTTAAGCCTAAATACTTTTTTATTCTCCAATACCCATCTAATCGTGCTATTCGGGTCCAATAAATTCCCGAATATCCGCGCACCCGTAGGGCATGCTTCAACACAGGCAGGATTTTGTCCTTTTCTAGAACGCTGTACACAAAATGTACATTTTTCCATCACCCCTTTTTTACGCATTCTATTCCCTAAATAATGCTGATTTTTATTAATTTCATTTTCAGGAACCTCAGGTGTACTCCAATTAAAACGTCTACCGTCATAAGGGCAAGCTGCCATACAATAACGGCATCCCACGCACCAATCGTAATCAATAACTACCAAACCATCATCTTCTCTCCAAGTTGCCGATACCGGACACACTTCAACACACGGTGGATTATCACAATGGAAACATTGAGTTCCCATGTAAAAATGACCTTCTGCTGGCACTTCATGGTAATAATTATCATCAGCTTCATTAAACTTAAAGCCTTCACCATCTTTCATTTCATGAATTCGAATGTATTGCATTTGAGAATCTCTATCTTGATTATTCTCTTCAATACACGCATTAACACAATCCATATAGCCTTGGCATTTCGAGATATTAAAAGCATAACCAAAAAGTACATCCTCTTTAGCATTTTCGGCAGTCATGCTAATGTTTTTCCCGGTACGTAATTCGTAAGAGCGCATTAAGCGTTCAACAGTTCCGCTTTTTTCTTCATCACTCATCAGTTTATAGTTACCTTTAAACTGCTCTTCCCAATCTATTTGTGCTTTTTCTTTGGTATCATCACCTGTAACCACGCTACAAGACGTACTTACCGCACCTGCTCCAATAAGCAAACTAGCCGTTAATTTTTTAAAGGCTGTACGTCTATCCATTTTAACATCAAATACTTGCTCAAAACCATCTTTTTTCACTTCGTCTCCAATGGAAGCATTAACAGCAGCTTCAAAAAAAGCATCCTCATCCATCTCTTTATTATGGCTTCCGCAACCTCCAGATGTTTTTCCACATCCGCAAGATTCTGAAGGTTCTTTTTTCTTTTTGAAATTCAAATCTAATGAATACCATTTTTTATTATCGCTCATACCTTAAATTTTTAGTGCTCTAAACCTTCGTGTGGGTCATCAATTTGTTCTGTATTAAATCGTGATGGCCATCTGGACTCAATACTTGGGCTATGCGGATTATGGCAATTAACACAAGTAAAAGATGCTCGTGGTGGTGCCCAACCTCCAATACGCTTACCATGTGCGCCACCTTTCCAGTCTTCAAATTGCGAAGAGTGGCATTGTGCACATAACTTATAACTCGAATTAAAATCTACTTGAATACCAGTTAGCGTATTGAGATTATTCATATCATTTGCATTATGACAAGTCGCGCAATTCATGGTGTTGCTATTGGCGTGTGACAAAGTAATATCCCAATGTGCTTTTTTAATATCCTTACTTTTTAATTTATCTAGTGGTTCGGTATGACATTCAATACATGCAAATGATTTTATTTGACTTTTACGCTCGGGGATTAAAAAAGTATGTTCGCCTTCTGTAATTTCTATAGTTTTAATATGATTAAAAAAAGCTTCGGAAGACAACGTTGAATCTTGATGAATTTTACTTTCAGCTTGAATTTTATCATGAAGACTATGGTATTCGCCTTCACCATGTTTGCACGAAAAAAATACTGAAACAAACAAACAAGCTAATATATATATGTCGTTTTTTCTATTCATTATCATTACTATTAGTTCTTGTAAAAGGCATAATTTCTGAAACTACGCGATCTGTTGGCACATGACATTGCCTGCAGTTAATACGCTCTGGATGTGTTACCCTAATTTCTTTAGGTGCCGCAGGACCAGCGTGACAAGACAAACAATTCTCGCGCATTTGTATTTGATGCGGAATCATAGGAGGTGTTCCAATTAACG
Organism: uncultured Wocania sp.; assembly: GCF_964021735.1. Lineage (NCBI taxonomy): Bacteria > Pseudomonadati > Bacteroidota > Flavobacteriia > Flavobacteriales > Flavobacteriaceae > Wocania > uncultured Wocania sp. The sequence continues at coordinate 1,964 of NZ_CAXIBN010000244.1, forward strand.
CATTATTAACGCCCACTTTTGGAGCATATACTTTTGCTAAATTGACCGATTTAAAAAGCGTATTACTATTTTGAGCCACATGACATTGTCTACAATTAACCATTTCTGGATGCGGGGTTACAGGTGCGTAAGCATCAAATTGTTTTACAAAACCACCATTTTGATGACATTGTAAACAGGTATTACCGCCCAAACTTCTTTCATTTTTAACAGGATGTGGAATACTTGGCGGTGCTCCATGATATGCTCTGTTGTCATAATATGTGTCTAAAGTCCGTTGATGATTGGCATCAATGGGCATATTGGCATATTCTTGTGCAAACTCCGAACGTTCAAAAACACCACTCTCAGATGGAATATAGGTATGAGTTGCTGTTTTTTCAACAGGAACATAACCTTCTTCTAAACCCACTTGATAACTAAAATTCCAAACTATAATAAAAGCAATAAAAAGCAATATAAAAAGCGATATGATTCCGAGTCTTTTTTTCATATTCTAAGCTTTTTCAACTTTAACAGCACATTTTTTATAATCTGGTTCTTTTGAAATCGGACAAAAAGCATCAAGCGTTACATCATTAATCAACATATTTTCATCAAAGAAAGGCACAAAAACCTGCCCTTTGGTTGGCAAGCCTCTCTCGTTTATCGAAGCTGGTAATATACACGAACCACGTCTCGAGGTTACTTTTATATTTTCACCATTTCTAACACCCAAAGCCTTGGCATCTTCTGGATGAAATTCCACATATGCATGTGGCATCGCTTTGTGCAATACAGGAATTCTGCGAGTCATAGACCCTGTGTGCCAATGCTCGATTACCCGACCCGTATTTAACCAAAATGGGTATTCGCTATCTGGCACTTCTGGTGCTGGTTCGTATGGGCGTTGCCATATTACCGCTCTTCCATCTGGTTTTCCGTAAAAATCAAAATCCTCCCCGTTAGAACAAGCTGGATCGTATTTTGCATTGAAACGCCACTGGGTGGATTTTCCGTTTACATACGGCCAAATAGCTCCAGATTCTTTCTTTAAAACTTCTAAAGGAGCCATACCATGTTTTGCTCCTTCATGAAATTGTCGGTATTCGTTATAAATTTCTTCCACATGATTTTCTTTACTGTAAGGAAATAAATCGCCATAGCCCATACGTTTTGCAACCTCAATAAACATCCACGCATCTGGTGTAGTATCACCTGGCCCTTCAACCATTTTGTCCCAATGTTGGGTTCTGCGTTCGGAGTTACCGTATAGTCCACTTTTTTCAATGTGCCATGATGCTGGTAAAATAACATCGGCAACATCTGAGGTTGGTGTTGGAAACACGTCAGAAACAACCACAAAGCATGATTTTTTTTCCATTGCTGGACGATAGCGGCTCGTTTTTGGCAAGGACACCAAAGGATTTGTGGCTTGGGTCCAAATAAATTTAATATCGCCACGATCAACCGCTCTAAACATTTCAGTAGCATGATAGGTTGGTTTTGATGGAATCCGTTCTACGGGCACTTTCCAAATTTTGGCTGCCAACTCTCTGTGTTTAGCATTCATTACGACGCCTTTTGGTAATTTATGGGTAAATGTTCCTACTTCACGAGCTGTTCCACAAGCAGAAGGTTGACCTGTTAACGAAAATGGCCCATTACCTGGTTGCGATATTTTTCCTGTTAACAAGTGAATGTTATAAACTAAGTTATTCATCCAAGTGCCTCTAGT
>NZ_CAXIBN010000245.1:0-3674 GCF_964021735.1 uncultured Wocania sp.
TTTATAAAAATATAAAAAAAGCCCCTAAGATTAGGAGCTTTTAACAAAAGATATGAATAGTGTTTTACAAGATGCTGTTAAGCGTTTTACTAGGTCGCATAGCTTGGTTTATTAAATTTTCGTTTGGCTCATAGTAACCACCAATATCTATTGGTTTTCCTTGAATTTCTGTTAATTCATTTATAATGTTAGTTTCATTATCAGCTAATTGCTTTGCTAATATTGAGAACTCTTCTTTTAACGTTGCATCATTATTTTGACTTGCCAATTCTTGAGCCCAATACATAGCTAAATAAAAATGACTTCCTCTATTGTCTAATTCTCCAGCTTTACGAGATGGTCCTTTTTTGTTTTCTAATAATTTTTCGGTCGCATCATCTAAAGTTTCGCTTAGTATTTTAGCTTTAGCATTATTATTTACTTCGCTAAAATGCTCTAATGAAACAGCAAGTGCTAAAAATTCACCTAAAGAATCCCAGCGTAAATGATTTTCTTCTAACAATTGTTGTACATGCTTTGGTGCAGATCCACCAGCACCAGTTTCAAACAATCCACCACCGTTCATTAACGGAACAATAGATAACATTTTTGCACTTGTACCAACTTCAAGAATTGGAAACAAATCAGTTAAATAATCTCGTAAAACATTACCAGAAACCGATATAGTATCTTTTCCATCTTTTAATCTTTCACAAGTAAAAATTGTAGCATCAATAGGAGATAAGATTCTTAAATCTAATCCTGAAGTATCGTGATCTTTTAAATAAGTATTTACTTTTTTAATAAGTTCGGTATCATGCGCTCTATTTTTATCTAACCAGAAAACTGCTGGAGTTTGAGAAGCTCTAGCTCTTGTCACTGCTAATTTTACCCAGTCTTGAATTGGAGCATCTTTAACTTGACACATTCTCCAAATATCTCCAGTTTCAACAGTGTGTTCAATTAAAACTGCCCCCGAAGTATCAATAACACGAACCGTTCCGTTCGAAGTCATTTCAAAAGTTTTATCGTGAGATCCGTATTCTTCAGCTTTTTGAGCCATTAATCCAACATTAGGAACAGTTCCCATTGTTGTTGGGTCGAATGCTCCATGCTTTTTACAAAAATCTATAGTTGCTGTATAAATGCCTGCATAGCTACTATCAGGAATTACTGCTTTGGTATCTTGTTGTTTACCTGCTGCATTCCACATTTTACCAGAAGTACGAATCATTGCTGGCATTGAAGCATCAATAATCACATCACTCGGTACGTGTAAATTGGTAATACCTTTATCGCTATTTACCATGGCTAAATCTGGACCATTTTTAAAAGCAGCTTTAATATCAGCTTCAATTTCTTTACGTTTAGTTTCTGGTAATTCTTGAAGGTTGCTTAATAAATTGCCAAAACCATTATTTACATCAACACCAATTTTTTCAAATGTTTCTTCGTGTTTTGCAAACACATCTTTAAAGAACGTACGTACTGCATGACCAAAAATAATAGGGTCTGAAACCTTCATCATAGTGGCTTTCATGTGTAATGAAAACAATACATTTTTTTCTTTGGCATCTGCAATTTGTTCTTCTAAAAAACTCAATAAAGCTTTTTTGCTTAATACTGTAGCATCTATAATTTCTCCTGGTAATAATGCTAAACTATCTTTTAAAATGGTGCTATTTCCGTTAGCATCAATATGTTCAATTTTAACAGTTGTAGCATTTTCTAAGGTCACAGATTTCTCATTATGTGCAAAATCACCATGGCTCATAGTTGCCACATGTGTTTTAGAATTGCTAGACCAAGCACCCATTGAATGTGGATTCTTTTTAGCGTAATTCTTAACTGCTTTAGGGGCGCGTCTATCTGAGTTTCCTTCACGTAAAACAGGATTTACAGCACTACCTTTAATTTTATCATAGCGTAATTTTATGTCTTTTTCTGAATCTGTTTTTGGTTCATCTGGGTAATTAGGAATATTAAAACCTTGCGATTGTAACTCAGTAATTGCAGCAATTAATTGAGGAATTGAGGCACTAATATTTGGTAATTTTATAATATTAGCTTCAGGTTTTTTTGCTAATTCGCCAAGAAATGTTAAATCATCTGAAACACGTTGGTCTTCATTTAAAAAATCTGGAAAAGTAGATAAAATTCTTGCTGCTAAAGAAATGTCTTTAGTTTCAATGTTTATTCCAGAAGACTTTACAAAAGCTTTTACTATTGGTAAAAAAGAACGGGTTGCTAAAGCTGGTGCTTCATCAGTTTTTGTATAAATAATTTTAGACATTCGCCTTGTGTTTTTTATTGATTTATTACTAAAAATAGGAGCAGGATTAACGCTAACGTTTTTGCGATGCGAATATACAAAAATTGACTTTTAAAATCCTTTAAATTGCTTGATGAAGTCGAGCAGATTATAAATGATTTATTAGAATGATAAAAAATGCTGAAGTCTGTAAGAAAATGATAAAATAGAAGTGTAGAAATTATAAAAAACAAAAGCCATATCACTATAGAATTTAATCTACTCTGATATGGCTTTCTTTGAAATAACATGACGTGATCTATTAGTATTGCTACTAAATCGGTTTTAATTTTCATAAAACCTTTTCAATTCAAGTACTATTATTTCAATGAAACATTTCGTGATGTAATTTTCAAAATGTATTGACCTATTACCAAAATGCTTCAGTTAATTGTTTTTCTTGATACTTTTTTGTTAGTCATCATTTTCATGTATGAAAAACTCCAAAGCATTGCTCTATTTATAGTATTCCCTTTCGTTAACTACTACTTTTTCAAGCTTTCAGCTATACTAGATTCCATCTACTTGCGTATGTGGGACTTTTTATAGCGTCATGGTTTTCTGCTCACACACGCATACACGTGGCACGTCCAAACCTCAAAAAACAATTGTATATAAAGAACGTTACTCTATTTTAGACCTTAATGTAAATTCGCTTTTACACAAAACCAACCGAGGTTGTTATTAATTTCTTTTGCTAATATATAATCACATTTTAAATAATCAAATTTTTTAAGCGATTAGATATCAACTATTTATAAACCAGACTTATTAACAAAAGTTAATAAAAAAAGCCCTGACATCTGTCAAGGCTTTTAAGTACTTTCGTAAATGGTATTACGATATTAACGTCTACGCTCGGTAATTCTAGCTTTTTTACCAGTAAGACCTCTAAAGTAGTAAATTCTAGCTCTACGTACTTTACCACGTTTGTTAACTTCTATTTTTTGTAATGCCGGTAAATTTACTGGAAAGATACGCTCTACACCAATAGTTCCAGACATTTTTCTAATTGTAAAAGTTTCTGATGTTCCAGATCCTCTTCTTTGAATTACAACACCTCTAAAAAACTGAGTACGAACTTTTTCGCCCTCTCTAATTTCATAAAATACTGTAATAGTGTCTCCAGCTGCAAATTCTGGCAAGTCTTTTCTTGTTACAAATTCGTCTTGTACAAATTTTACTAAAGATTCCATATCTTTAAATTTAATTATAATTAATTCAGAACAACATTCACGATTCTCGCCAGAGGTTAACCCGAAATTGGGTGCAAAAATAACTATTAATTAATAATCTGCAATGTTTTTATTTATATTTTTTTTGGTATTTCTTTTTGCTTGAAATTTAGTAATTATTTTATGTTTTGTAAAAACAAAAAGTCAGG
>NZ_CAXIBN010000246.1:0-3670 GCF_964021735.1 uncultured Wocania sp.
TTAATAAAATAGCCCTTTTTGTTTTGAGTGAGTTATTCTTTATATATATTAGAACGCATACCGTTGTGGTCCGCCTCGTCTAATTTCTTCACTACAATGTACTTCAAATTTCTTGAAATTTTCTCTAAAAGCATTGCTCAATTTAAATGCCGTTTTATAGTAGGCTTCATCGTTGTTCCACGTTGTTCGCGGACTTAAAACCTCTGTAGGAACACCTGGACACGATCTAGGTTGAGCCACTCCAAATACAGAGTGTATATGATAATTATCATAAGTATACAATCCTAAATCGCCATTTAAAACAGCATTAATCATAGCGCGTGTATATTTTAATTTCATTCTTGTTCCAACACCGTAAGGACCTCCAGTCCACCCTGTATTTACTAACCAAACATTAACTCCAGATTCTTTCATTTTCTTACTTAACATTTCGGCATATTTTGCTGGATGAAGCGGCATAAAAGGCGCACCAAAACATGCTGAGAAATTTGGAGTTGGCTCTACAACTCCAGCTTCTGTTCCTGCTACTTTTGCCGTATAACCTGAAATGAAATGATACGCTGCTTGACTAGGTGTTAACTTAGAAATTGGAGGTAAAACTCCAAAAGCATCAGCGGTTAAAAAGAAAATATTTTTTGGATTTTTCCCAATAGACGGTTCTTTTATATTTTCAATATGATAAATAGGATAACTTACTCTTGTATTTTGTGTAATTGAAATATCTTCAAAATCGACATGTCCTTTTTCATCTAAAATAACGTTTTCAAGAATGGCTCCTTTTTTAATGGCATCGTATATTTCTGGTTCGTTATCTCTCGAGAGATTAATAACTTTAGCATAGCAACCCCCTTCAAAATTAAATACAGAGTTTTCGTTAGTCCAACCATGCTCATCATCACCAATTAAACTTCTGTTAGGATCTGTTGATAATGTTGTTTTACCTGTGCCAGATAATCCAAAGAAAATAGCCGTATCTCCATCTGCTCCAACATTAGCACTACAGTGCATTGGTAATGTGTTTTTAAATACTGGCAATATAAAATTTAAGGCAGAAAAAATACCTTTCTTAATTTCTCCAGTATAACCTGTTCCTCCAATTAAAGCTATCTTTTTTGTGAAATTTAAAATAGCAAAATTGTGTTGACGTGTTCCGTCTTCATTTGGTACAGCCATAAAACCTGGGGCGTTTACCACTGTCCATTCGGGATCAAAATCTTTCAACTCATCTTCAGTAGGGCGCAAAAACATATTATATGCGAACTGATTACTCCAAGCATATTCATTTATAACACGAATATTCAATTTATAATTTTCATCTGCGCAAGCAAAACTATCTCTTACATAAAGGTCTTTATTAGAAAGATAATCTACAACCTTATTATATAATGCATCAAACTTATCGGCATCAAATGGGATATTAATATTACCCCACCAAACGCGGTCTTTAGTTATATCATCTTTTACAATAAATCGATCTTTTGGCGACCGCCCCGTAAACTCTCCTGTATTAACCGCTAAAGCTCCAGACGAGGCTTCTTTACCTTGCCCTTTTTCAATAGCAATGTTATGTAGTTCTTTTGGTGTAAGTTGATAATGTACTTTGGCATTTTTAATTCCGTAAGATTCTAACGCAATCGTTTTCGTAACTTGGTTATTATTTACCATTGTTTATTATAAAAATTATTTATTCTGCAAAATTAAACATTATTTTAACCCTACAAATTATTTAATTATCATTTTTAGACTTAATTTTTAAGAAATCAACAAGTAAAAAACCCCAAGCTAAAATTAATAATAAACCACCAATTGGTGTTATAAATGCGATAGTTTTAAAATTGAAAGCTGTTAATGTATTAGTTGCTAAACCATAAATAGAGCCTGAAAAGAAAATCACACCAATCAATATGAAGTAAAAAACAAGTCGTTTTGTTTTTTTGGTTATATACAAACTATTTCCAACAAATAGTAATAATATTGCATGATACATTTGATAGCGCACACCTGTTTCGAAAGTTTGAATAGATTCAACCGAGATTAATTCTTTTAACCCATGTGCGCCAAAAGCGCCAAGAATAATGCTGATTATTCCTAATATGGATGCAGCAATTAAAATTTTCTTATTCATAATTTATATAGATTATTCGTAAAAAATCCTTTTTATATTTATTAAATTCGCAAAACTAAATCGCTTAAAAGCACACTTAATTTTAAAAACAAAATTACTCAACAAATCTCACTATGCGAAAGATTTTAGTTATTGGTTCTGGAAAATCTACATCATTCCTTATAAAATATTTATTAGATAAATCTGAGTCTGAAAATCTTTATATCACTATTGGCGACATCAATACTGAAAACGCTAAAAAACTAATTGGTAATCATAAAAACGCGACTGCAATTACATTAGATGTCTTTAATGAAATTTCGCGTATTGAGGCAATTAAAAATGCAGATATTGTAGTATCTATGCTACCTGCACGCTTTCATATAGAAGTGGCAAAAAACTGTATTCAATATAAAAAGCATATGGTAACGGCATCTTATATAAGCCCAGAAATGCAAGCTTTAAATGATGATGCTAAAGCAAATGGACTCGTTTTAATGAATGAAATTGGTGTCGATCCTGGTATAGATCACATGAGTGCTATGCAGGTTTTAGACAGCATTAGAGATAAAGGCGGTAACGTTATTTTATTTGAATCGTTTACTGGCGGATTAGTTGCACCTGAAAGCGATAATAATTTATGGAATTATAAATTTACTTGGAACCCCAGAAATGTGGTTGTTGCAGGACAAGGTAGTGCTGCTAAGTTTTTACAAGAAGGCACTTATAAATATATTCCGTACAACCGTTTGTTTAGACGCACCGAATTTCTAGAAGTTGATGGTTTTGGGCGTTTTGAAGTTTATGCCAACCGCGATTCTTTAAAATACCAAAGTGTATACGGATTAGATAATATTAAAACATTATATCGCGGCACCATGCGTCGTGTTGGTTTTAGTCGTGCGTGGAATATTTTTGTAACCTTAGGAATGACAGACGATAGCTATACCATTGAAGATAGCGAAAACATGAGCTATCGCGATTTTGTTAATGCCTTTTTAACCTATAGTCCCACAGATTCTGTGGAATTAAAATTAAGGCATGCGCTTAAAATAGATCAAGATGATATTGTTTGGGACAAGCTTGTAGAACTGGATATTTTTAATGCTAAAAAAAGAGTTGAGCTTAAAAAGGCAACACCAGCTCAAATTCTTCAAAAAATACTCATGGATAGTTGGACACTTGAAGAAAACGATAAAGATATGATTGTTATGTACCATAAATTTGGATACGAACTTAACGGTAAAAAACACCAAATAGACGCCACAATGGTTACGCTTGGCGACGACCAAACTTATACCGCTATGGCGAAAACCGTTGGCTTACCAGTTGCTATTGCTACACTTGCTATATTAAATAAAAAAATAACAACTCCTGGTGTACAAATGCCTATTACTAAAGAAGTTTACCAACCCATTTTAAAAGAATTAAAAGATTTTGGTATTCAGTTTAACGAAAAAGAAGTGCCTTATTTGGGGTATAATCCATTAAATAATTAATTCTTGGGTGTTACCCACCTTTCGACTACGCTCAGCGTAAGTGGTCGCGCTTTACTCAATGTTTTTT
>NZ_CAXIBN010000247.1:0-3638 GCF_964021735.1 uncultured Wocania sp.
AAGAGGTTATTTTTTTGCATTAATACGCTACGAAAACGTTTGAAATATAGTACTTTTGCCAAAATTTTAAACAACAAACTAAACATTTTAAGCAATGCCTTTTAGTAAAACTTATGAAAAAGAGTTGGCTTTTCAAGCAGATCGCCGAAGAGCAACCGTAGAGTTTATCAAAATTGTTAGCGACCTTTGGTACGACAAATCTATCGAATTGGTGATTTTTAGAAATCAATTAATTGATAGAAATGTAAGTCAGATTTTAAACCTTCATGAATATGCTGGCAAATTTGTACAAAAACCTATTTCAATTTTTGATTCGGTAGAAATCGCGCAAGCCATAAAAGCGCTAGATATCCCACCTGCTAAGCTTGATCTTGGTAAATTAACCTATGAGTTTCATTTAGATGATAATAAGCATAGCAATGCCACTGCTTTTGTTGCTAGTAAATTAAAAGACGCTAGCAAGAATGGTGATATCACACCTAAAGATGTAGTACTTTATGGCTTTGGTCGTATAGGTCGCTTAGTTGCTCGTGAGCTCATGACGCGTACAGGAAAAGGGAGCCAATTACGCTTAAGAGCCATAGTTACTCGTGGTAAAATTGATGAAACCATCTTAGAAAAAAGAGCTTCTTTATTACGCAACGATTCAGTTCACGGTGATTTTCCGGGAACTGTTTCTATTGATGCTAAAAAGAATGCATTAATAATTAATGGAACTACTGTAAATATTATTTCGGCAAATGCTCCAGAAGATATTGATTATACTAAATATGGCATTAACAATGCTTTAGTAATCGATAATACTGGTGCTTTTAGAGACAAAGAAGCTTTAAGCAGACACTTAAAATCTAAAGGCGCAGATAAAGTATTACTTACCGCACCAGGAAAAGGTGTACCTAATATAGTTTATGGTGTCAATCATTTAGAAAACGATCCCGATAAAGTCAATATTTTTTCAGCAGCGTCGTGTACAACAAATGCCATTACACCTATTTTAAAAGCTATGGAAGATTCGTTTGGTGTTGTTAATGGTCATTTAGAAACCATTCATGCCTATACTAACGATCAGAATTTAGTTGATAATTTTCATAGCAAATACCGTCGTGGTCGTGCAGCAGGTTTAAACATGGTTATTACAGAAACTGGTGCTGGAAGTGCCGTAGCAAAAGCATTACCAAGTTTAGAAGGTAAATTAACATCAAACGCTATTCGTGTTCCTGTTCCAAATGGTTCATTAGCTATTCTAAATTTAGAAATAGAAAATACAACTTCTTTAAACGGGATTAATACTATTTTAAAGAAATATGCTTTAGAAGGCGATTTAGTTGAGCAAATTAAATACGAATTAAGTGATGAACTTGTTTCTAGCGATATTATTGGTAGCTCTGCGCCTTCAATTTATGATAGCAAAGCTACTATTGTACGTGCCGATGGTAAAAATGTAGTGTTATATGTGTGGTACGATAACGAGTATGGCTACAGCCACCAAGTTATAAGATTAGCAAAATATATTGCTAAAGTTAGACGTTATACATATTATTAATTAAAAAGTATTTTGCCTTAGCAAAATCTGTGATTAAATTTAATTTTGACAAAAAATCTAAATTAAAATTTCAATCGTATATAAATTAGCCTCACTTTGTGAGGCTTTTTCTTAAATATAACTGTATTAGTAAACAATATTTTATAACTTCGTAAAACCAAATACAACCATTTTAAACCAATTGTAAATGAATTCTATTAAGCAAGCTTCCCTTATCATCTTTTTTTTAATAAGTTCAATAATCAGTTTTTCTCAAACCAATCCAGAAGACGAATTATCTTTAAATGATGGTACTATTGATAATCAGTTTGAGTATGTTCTTAAAAAATCTGGTAATTTTAAAGGTACAAACGGACAAGCATACGAAGCAGTTAAACGTAGTATGCTTCTAACTTTAAGAGCACACACTATTGACTCTTTAAACACACTAAAAACAAAGTTAGATAACTCAAAAAACACAGTTGAAGCGCAGCAAAAAGAAATTAATGATTTAAAAATCAAATTAGACAGCACTAAATCTACATTAGATTCTACAAATTTAGAAAAAGACAGTATGTCGCTACTAGGTATGCAGATGAGTAAAGCAAGTTATAATGTACTTATGTGGACTATTATTGCTGGCTTATTAGCTTTACTAATTTTGTTTATTTATAAATTTAAAAACAGTAATGCTATAACGCGTGATGCTAAAAAGGGACTTGAAGAAATTGAAGAAGAATTTGACGAGCACCGAAGAACAGCTTTAGAACGTGAGCAAAAGGTAAGACGACAATTGCAAGATGAAATTAATAAACAAAAAGGAATATAACCAAATCCTTTTTTAACATTTATAAATCTGTGATTTTGTGTTGCAGATTTTTTTAGTATGAATATTATACAAGCAACTCTAAAACACTTAGACGATTTAATTCCTCTTTTTGATGCATATCGTGTTTTTTACAGGCAAAATTCAGATACAGAAGCTGTGAAAATATTTTTAAAAGAGCGACTTACTAAACAAGATTCTGTAATTTATATAGCATATATTGATGATGTTGCTGTTGGTTTTACGCAATTATATGTTTTACTTTCATCGGTATCCATGAAACCCATGTATGTATTAAACGATTTATATATTGATGCAAACTACCGAAGTAAAAGTATTGGTACTTCTTTAATTAATAAAGCCAAAGCATTATGTAAAGAAAAACAGTATAAAGGTATTATCATTCAAACCGAAAATACCAATCCTGCGCAACATTTATACCAACGCGAAGGCTTTGTAAAAGATACAGATTTGATGTTTTTTTGGACTAATGATTAGACTTAATCTGACTACAAATTACTTGATTTTGTCAGAAAAAAAATTACAAATTCGTTTAACGTCGGATATAAAACATTAAAACGATTTCATATCTGTAAACGTTGTACATTTGGCTACGTTACCAAGATTTGGTATATTTGAGTAAAATTATAGTCAAAATGGGAAAAAACACATCAATATCACTCGGAAATCATTTTGAGGATTTTATCAGAGAAGAAGTAAATTCAGGTAGATATGGTTCGGTAAGTGAAGTTATTCGTTCTGCATTACGTTTGCTGGAACGCGAAGAAAAAAAAGAAAGAGAATTAATTAAAGCTCTCGAAGTTGGAGAAAATAGTGGTTTTATTGAAAATTTTAACCCAAAACAAAACCTGGCTGAATTACATCGCAAACACTTATGAGTAAAAACCAATACCGAATAAGTAAACAAGCGATTGATGATTTAAATGATATTTGGGTTTATACTTTTCACAAATGGTCTAAAGAACAAGCCGACAGATATTACGATTTGATAATAGGAGAGATTGAATTTATAACGGACAACTATCTGATTGGAAAATCGGCTGAACAAACTCGAAAAAACTATCGAGTAACGAAAATCAAATCGCATCTGATTTTTTACAGAAAGGTCGAAAATGAAATTGTCGAAATCGTTAGAATTTTACATCAGAGAATGGATATTAAAAAACAACTGAAATAAATAAACTACACACAACAATGGTAATCGTTGCACAAGTCTATAATTTCACATAAAATAATTTTCTACAAGCCTCCTTTAAGAGATTTTTGTGT
>NZ_CAXIBN010000248.1:0-3502 GCF_964021735.1 uncultured Wocania sp.
CTTTAAGATGATTTTTTTGACTCTCTACATCCATAGGAATTAGGATGTAGGATGCATAGGATTTAAACCCTAAACACATAAAAAGTAAGATGATAAATATTTTTTTCAAAATGAGGCTAAACTTAATATGATTTCTTAGTCATTTATTCTTCGAAATGACAAATCTTGTTTATTGATGTTGAAAGATACTTAAAATTTAATCTTTGCATAATATGTTTAACAGAAGATTAATTCTTAAAAAGGAACATCACTTTCATCATCATCATTAAACGAGCTACCAAACGCTTGATCTGGACTAGCTTTAAAATTATCTGTTTTAAAGGTATCATCGTTTGCGGCAGCATTCATTTTTGAATGAAACTCGAAAGGTGAATCAAAATCATCTAAATTATCAAACTTACCTAAGTGTCCAACAAATTTTAATCTAATATTTTCTAAACCACCGTTACGGTGTTTTGCAATAATAAATTCTGCTTGACCTTCAGTTGGAGAACGTTCATCGTCATCCCATTCATCAATTTTATAATATTCTGGTCTGTAAATAAACGATACAATATCAGCGTCTTGCTCAATTGCACCCGATTCACGTAAATCTGATAATAATGGTCGTTTACTTCCTCCACGGGTTTCAACAGCACGCGATAACTGTGATAAAGCAATCACTGGAACATTCAACTCCTTTGCTAATGCTTTTAAGTTTCTTGAAATCATCGAGATTTCTTGCTCACGATTTCCTCCATGACTACTTCCTCCAGTCATTAATTGTAAGTAATCAATCATAATCAATTTTATACCATGTTGTGATGATAAACGTCGCGCTTTGGCACGCAAATCGAAAATAGAAAGTGATGGTGTATCATCAATAAACAAAGGTGCTTTTTCTAAGCCTTTTACTTTTACGTTAAGTTGTTCCCACTCGTGCTTTTCTAGTTTTCCTGTACGTAATTTTTCAGAAGACAACCCAGTTTCACTAGAAATTAAACGGGTTATTAATTGTACTGAAGCCATCTCTAATGAAAAGAAAGCCACTGGAATATTTTGATCTACAGCAATATTTCTTGCCATAGATAATGTTAAAGCTGTTTTACCCATACCAGGACGGGCAGCAACAATAATTAAATCGGATGGTTGCCAACCCGATGTTAACTTATCGAGTTTATTAAACCCAGTTGGAATACCACTGAGTCCTTCTTTATTTGAAATTTCTTCAATTTTCTTTTTGGCTTGAATTACTAAATCTTGTGCCGTTTCACTCGATTTTTTAATATTTCCTTGAGTGACTTCGTATAATTTAGCTTCGGCTTTATCTAATAAATCAAAAACGTCCTTTGTTTCATCGTAAGAATCTTCAATAATTTCACTTGAAATTTTTATTAAACTACGCTGAATAAATTTTTGTAAAATAATACGTGCATGAAACTCGATATGTGCCGAAGATGATACTTTTTGAGTTAAAGAAATCAAATAAAAATCGCCACCAGATAACTCTAGCTTTGAGTTTTTCTTTAACTGTGTTGAAACGGTTAATAAGTCGACTGGTTCACTATTTTCAAACAAATGAAAAATGGCTTCAAAAATATGCTGATGTGCTTCTTTGTAAAATGCCTCTGGACTTAAAATATCGATAACCTCATCAACTCCTTTTTTATCAATCATCATCGCTCCTAACACAACCTCTTCTAAATCAAGTGCTTGAGGTGGTATTTTTCCTTTTTCAAGACTAATAATAGTACTTTTATCTACTTTATATCCTTGGAGTTGGTTAGGTTGTTTCATAACTACGAAAGTAATTAAATTGAATGTGTTTTATTATGAAAAATGAATCTTGATTGTTAACCTGTCGTTAACAATTTAACTGTTAATAACTTACAAATATTGTCGATAACCATAAAAAAATCTGAAGTTGTTAACTTCAGATTTTGCTATGTTATGGTTTTAAAAGGTTTACCCTTTATAAACTCCCATTTGTGCATATTTATCCATACGCTGAGATACTAAATCTTTTGGTGATAAGTTTTTAAGTGCTTCGAAAGTTTTTAAAATTGTTGCACTAACAGTTGTAAATGTTTTTTCTCTATCTCTATGAGCTCCACCAAGTGGTTCTTTAATAATTTCATCTACTAGCTTTAGTTTTTTCATATCGCTAGCGGTTAGCTTTAAAGCATCTGCAGCTTGTTCTTTAAATTCCCAACTTCTCCAAAGAATAGAAGAACATGATTCTGGGGAAATTACTGAATACCAAGTGTTTTCTAACATTAGCACCTTATCGCCTACACCTATGCCTAATGCACCACCTGATGCACCTTCACCAACAACTATAGTTATAATAGGCACTTTTAAACGAGTCATTTCTAAAATATTTCTAGCAATGGCTTCTCCTTGTCCGCGTTCTTCTGCTTCTAAACCAGGATAAGCTCCGGGTGTATCTAAAAGTGTAACTACTGGGATTCCGAATTTTTCGGCAGATTTCATTAAACGTAATGCTTTACGATACCCCTCAGGGTTAGCCATACCAAAATTTCTATATTGGCGTGTTTTAGTATTATAGCCTTTTTGTTGACCAATAAACATAAAACTCTGATCACCAATTTTACCTAAGCCACCAATCATGGCTTTATCATCTTTAAAACTTCTATCGCCATGGAGTTCTAAAAATGTACTACCACAAATGGCATTAATATAGTCCATAGTATATGGTCTATTAGGATGCCGCGATAATTGTACACGTTGCCAAGGCGTTAGGTTTTTATAAATATCTTTTTGGGTAACTTTTAGTTTCTTTTCAATTTGTGAGCAAGTTTCAGTAACATCTACTTCACTTTCTTCTCCAATTACTTGACACTTTAGCAACTGATCTTCTAGCTCTTTTATAGGTAATTCAAATTCTAAATATTCCATAAGAATTTTTGTTTCGACTGTTAATCTTGGTTAGGATACAAAATTACATATTTTATTTTGTTTTAAAATTACAAACAAAACGAAATAAAATTTAAATTTCACGAAATCTTAATTATCAAAATAGTATGATTTGAGTAAATATAAAAAACTTTAATTTTGTTACACTGCTAAGAACGTTTTCTTTTTAATGTTCTTATATTTTTTAGAATTCCATTTAGCATAACTGTTGTAATAATTACAAAAGCTCCATAATAAAATTCTGGAGTCATCTTTTCTTTTTCAGGAAAAAGAATAACAGCTAGTATAATACCGTAAATGGGTTCTAAATTATAAGTTAACACCACGGTATATGGGCTAATAAGTTTCATAACATAAACAGATGCAATAAATGCATAAGCTGTACAAATGGATGCCAAAATGAAAAGGTAACCAAAATCTGAAGTGCTTAGATTGAAAAAATCGCCTGTAAATCCTTCACCAAAAAGGGATATATAGATAGATATGAATAATACACCACTTAAAAACTCATAAAATGAAATAACTGTAGCTGTACTTTGTTTTAAGAAACTCCCATTAAGGACTGCAAATAATGATGAAAAAAAGG
>NZ_CAXIBN010000249.1:0-3410 GCF_964021735.1 uncultured Wocania sp.
TTACCCATCAATAACATCTTTATATTCCTCAAAAAAAGCTTCAAATAAATTCATTTTTTCATTAAAGAATTCCATAACATCACGCCATGTGTTTTTATTATGAATCGATACTTTTTCATTTAAAGGCACATAAATTCTTGAAATTTCTTTTTGATTTTCTAACAAGTACTCCTCTTCAAAAATAGCATCTGACAAATATTCATCTAATAAAATCGATTTTAAAGCTTGGAGTTTTTCCCAGTATTTAATGCGGTTTTCTAAATCATCTTCAAGATCTAAAGCCACCAAAGCGGATTTAGTATCAAAATGAAATTTAAAAGAGAATCCTTTTAATTTGGTATCATACAAAACCCATTTCCGTGGAAACGATTTCCCGAAACTTGTCCAGAACTCTTGTCGTAATAATCGCGATTCTTCTTTTGAAAACACTACTTCAGTTAAAAGTTAAATTCTTCACTTTGTTCAGAATTGACATATTATAATATATTTTTGTTTTCCAATAGCCAATAGCTAAATTAAATAAGCCACAACAATACCCAAAATAATGGCAATAAATTTCGATAAATTAAACTTATGTCCTTCGCCACTTTCAAACAAAATGGTAGTAGAAATATGAAAAAATATTCCAATAACAATGGCATTAATAATGTGTGCGTAATCTGCAATGGCTTCCCAAGTATTTGAAATAAAAGTTCCCAACGGAGTCATAGCTGCAAAAACGACTAAAAATCCGGTGATTTGTAATTTGCTAAAATTCGACTGAAATAAAAACATGCTAATTAAAGCAGCAATGGGTATTTTATGCACTAAAACGCCATAAAGCATGTCGTTGTGTTCGTGAATTGGGAAACCTTCTAAAAAGCTGTGAATACACAAACTCACAAATAACAACCATGGAAAATTGGTTTCGTCTTTATGAATATGCACATGCCCATGTTCGGCACCTTTAGAAAAGAGTTCTAAAACAATTTGCAACACAATACCGCACATAATATACAAACCAGTAAGTTTGGTATCTAAATGATTATAAACTTCTGGCAGCAATTCAAAAAGGGTTAATGCCAATAAAAAAGCACCACTAAAAGAGAGCAGGAGCTTGGTATTCCATGTTTTTTTATACTTGCTAAGACTAGCAATAAGCACCCCTAAAACAACAGCTAATACAGGAAATAAAAATTTATTCATTCTAAAAAATAATAACCCACAACAGTGAGCATAATTAAATATCGATTATTAACAAAAAATCAGCAACAGTGATAATAATTAAATGTCGATTATCGACCTATTTGAAAATCATTATTAAACGCTCCGATGTTTTGGCATTAAATTTATGCAATTTATAATCGCCAAAAACATCCAATAAATGTACATTGGCAGCTTCAAACATCGTTTCAAAATCGTTTAAAGTAAACGCTTTAACACGCTCCTGAAAATTATAATTGTTGCCATCCGCAATAAACGAAATATCTTTTATAATATATCCGTCTTCCACATAACGCTTTAAATTAAAGGTAATGCCATCAACCGTTTTAACCTCTTCGGGCACTAAATTATCAATAACAAATTCGCTATTCATAAAATCAATTACCCCAAAACCAAAGTCGTTTAAATTGGCAACAATAGCTTTAATCGTGTTTAAATTGTCTTCATCTTTTTCAAAATACCCAAAACTAGTAAACAAATTAAAAACCGCATCAAACTGTTTATGGTAAGGTTTACACATGTTGTGTACCTCAAAACGGAGACTATTATTTTCAAACTGTTTTGCAAAATTAATACTATTTTCACTCAAATCAACACCCGTAACATCGTAACCAATTTTGTTTAAATACCGTGCGTGTCTGCCTTTGCCACAAGCCAAATCTAAAATAGTACCGCGCTCGGGGATATTCAAATAATTCGTCAACGTATCCATAAACGCATGCGCCTCGGTATCATCCCTATCCTTATATAAAATGTGGTAAAATGGCGTATCAAACCACGACGTAAACCATTTTGTAGTATTATTACTCATCTGTTTTTTTTGGGGTTACCCCCGAGAAAAATGTTCGGGGGTCAGGCTTTCCGCTATATCTTTTTAATACGTCATTGCGAGGACGAAGGACGTGGCAATCTGCCAAATTTTAGTTCTTACCAAAATTACTACTTGTCCGTATTAAAAAGGATACCGCATCAATCCTTAACCCATTATCTGCAATTGCTAGTTAATTTGTGCAAAATTACGTTATTTTTGCAATCTATTCGACGTAAAAAATGGAAGAAAATTTCAACATGGTTGCCAAAACCTTATTTGGTTTTGAAGAACTACTATCAAAAGAACTCACACAACTCGGTGCGCAAGATGTAAAAATAGGGGTGCGTAACGTCGCTTTTTCTGGCGATAAAGGTTTTATGTACAAAGCTAATTTAGCATTGCGTACCGCTGTTAAAATTTTAAAGCCTATACATTCGTTTACCGTAAATAGCGAAAAAGATTTATACGATAAAATCTATGCGATAGATTGGTCGCAATATCTTAAATCAACCGGTACATTAGCGGTTGATGCTACCATCCATTCCGATTTGTTTTCGCATTCATTGTACATTGCGCAAAAAACAAAAGATGCGATAGTCGATAAATTTAGAGATGCTACTGGCGAGCGACCAAACGTCGATTTAAAATTTCCAGACCTAAAAATAAATGTGCATATCGATAGACGACAATGCACCATTTCGTTAGATTCTTCTGGAGATTCTCTGCATAAACGTGGTTATAAAATGGCGACTAATATCGCACCCATAAACGAGGTTTTAGCAGCAGGATTAATTATGTTATCTGGTTGGGACGGGCAATCCGATTTCATGGATCCTATGTGTGGTTCGGGCACTATGCTTATTGAAGCGGCGATGATAGCCTGTAATATTCCACCAAACCTCATGCGAAAAGAATTTGCCTTTGAGCGCTGGCAAGATTGGGATGTTGAATTATTTGAAAAAATTGAAGAATCATTATTGGGTAAAACTCGCGATTTTCATCATAAAATAATAGGTTACGATAAAGCACCAAGTGCGGTAAGCAAAGCTAAAGACAATGTAAAAAACGCTCAATTAGAAGATTTTATAGAAGTTAAGCATGAAGATTTTTTTAAAACCCAAAAAGCTGGCGACGACAAATTACACATGGTATTTAACCCACCGTACGGCGAGCGTTTAAATTTGGATATGGAATCTTTTTATGCAAATATTGGCGATACCCTAAAACAAAATTACCCAGGCACCGATGCTTGGTTTATTACCTCAAACCTTGATGCACTTAAACATGTGGGTTTACGACCATCACGTAAAATACATTTGTTTAACGCCAAACTCGAAGCGCGTTTAGTTAAATATGTGATGTATGAAGGTAGTAAAAAGGGGAAGTATATGAAGTA
>NZ_CAXIBN010000250.1:0-3315 GCF_964021735.1 uncultured Wocania sp.
TCATTAAAAGACTGCGAAAGTAGCTCAGGGGTAGAGCATCACCTTGCCAAGGTGGAGGTCGCGGGTTCAAATCCCGTCTTTCGCTCTGAAACTTTCTTAAATATACCAATGCTGAAGTGGTGGAATTGGTAGACACGTTGGACTTAAAATCCAATGTCCATTAGGACGTACGGGTTCAAGTCCCGTCTTCAGTACTAAGCCTTTACAAGAGATTTCTTGTAGAGGCTTTTTTTTGTTTAAAATTTAAGATAAACAACCTTTAGGTTTAATAGTTATTCTGAAGAATCTCTAACAATTAATTCGGCATCAAGAATTATTTTATTTAAGCTTTGCTTTACTTCTGGATTTGCAACTCGTTTTAAAAAGGTTTCGGCAGTAAGTCGACCAATGGCTTTACTATGTTGATTAACACTAGTAATTGTTGGAGAGACTAAAGATGTAAAGGGTTCATTGCCAAAACCAACTAAACGTATTTGGTTCGGAACATTTATATTATTTTCATCTAAAACTTGAAGTGCACCAAGAGCAGCATAATCTCCAGCTACATAAACAGCATCAGGTTTGTTATTTAGTTTTAGTAGATTTCCCATTTCGCGTCTGCCATCCTCAAGCGTTAATGCGCTTTCAATAACTAAGTTTTTATCTAAGGGCAAATTATTCTTATTAATAGCATCAATATACCCTCTTATGCGGTTATTAAAAATTCGGGTTCGCCTGTAACCACCAATGTGAGCTATTCTTTTGCAACCTTTAGAAATTAAATGCTCTACAATCATATGGCTGCTATCATAATCGTTAATTCCAATATAATCTACATTTAAGTCATTCTCTCCACGGTCGAATAGTATAAGTGGAATACCTTTCGATTTTATCTTTTCAAAATACGACAAGTCAACAGTTTCGTTTGCCATAGAAGCAATAATGCCATCAACTTGAGTAAACAGAAGCGTGTCAATATTTTTACACTCTTTTTTAAAAGACTCATTAGATTGTGTTATAATAATATTGTACCCAGCTTTGTTAAGTACATCTTCCATTTGTTCTATAACAGAAGAGAAGAAGTTGCTATTGGTTCTGGGAACAATAACACCTACCAAATTACTTTTTCCTTTTCTTAAAGCACTAGCCAAATGATTGGGTTGATAGTTTAATGCTTTGGCAACACGTTTAACAGCATCTTTAGTTTTTTTACTAATTCTAGAATCATCATGCAGAGCTTTAGAAACTGCTGCAGATGAAATATTTAGCTCATTTGCAATATCTTTTATAGTTGCTTTTTTTTTATTCACCTAAGTTTTATATTTTTGCTTAAACGTTTAAGCAAAAATAATGTTTTATAAATAATAAATCAAAACAAGTATGGTTTTGATTTATTTTTAAATGATTTGCTTAAACGTTTAAGCAAACAAAATAATATCACTAATTAACTAATATTAATAATGAAAAAAGTAGTCACTTTTGGAGAAATTATGCTAAGACTAGCACCTCAAGGATTTTTAAGATTTTCGCAGGCATCAAGTTTTGATGTTGTATATGGAGGTGGGGAGTCTAATGTAGCAGTATCACTAGCTAATTACGGCATTCCAGTAGATTTTGTAACACGCTTACCAAAAAATGATATTGGCGAATGCGCTATGATGGAAATGCGTAAACGAGGTGTAGGTGTAGATAAGATTATTTATGGAGGAGAGCGTTTAGGTATCTATTTTTTAGAAACTGGTGCGGTTAGTAGAGGAAGTAAAGTAGTTTACGATAGAGCACATTCTGCAATTTCTGAAATTGAACTAGGTATGATAGATTGGAAATCTGTTTTTAAAGATGTGGCTTGGTTTCATTGGACGGGTATTACACCAGCCATATCTCAAGGCGCAGCAGATGTATGCTTAGAGGCCGTAAAAGTTGCAAGCGAAATGGGTGTTACAATTTCTACCGATTTAAACTACAGAGCTAAACTTTGGACCTACTGTAATGATAAGCATAGAGAAAATATTATGAGTGAATTAACCTCATATTGTGATGTTATACTAGGTAATGAAGAAGATGCAGAGAAACATTTTGGTATTCATCCAGAAGGATTAGATGTACATAAGCACGGTCACGATGTAAAGGCAGAAGCGTTTTTATCTGTTTGTAAGCAAATGATGGAAAAATTTCCAAGAGCTAAAAAAGTAATTACTACTTTAAGAGGCTCAATTTCTGCATCTCATAATACTTGGGCAGGTGTTTTGTATGATGGGAAAAAGATGTACGAAACCCGTCAGTACCAAATTACAGATATTGTTGATCGCGTTGGAGGAGGCGATTCTTTTATGGGCGGATTAATTTACGGTTTGTTAAAATACCCTGAAGACGATCAACATGCATTAGATTTTGCGGTTGCAGCTTCTTGTTTAAAACATACTATAAAAGGTGATGCAAACTTAGTAACAGTTTCTGAGGTAGAAAAATTAATGGGAGGCGATGGCTCTGGTCGAGTAGCAAGATAATATAAGTGTTTATTTGTTTATCTGTTCAGTTGTTTTATTCAATTTAATAGATAAACAAATACACGATTAAACAAATCACATTTAAAATGGCACAATTTACACGAATAGAAGTTGCGAATGTTATGAAAGAAACTGGGATGATTCCTTTGTTTTTTAATAATGATATTGAATTAAGCAAACAAGTATTAAAAGCTTGTTATGATGGAGGAGCACGATTAATGGAGTTTACAGCAAGAGGCGATTTTGCTCATGAAGTTTTTGGAGAATTAACAAAATACGCTATTAAAGAGTTGCCCGGAATGATTATGGGGGTTGGCTCAGTTACAGATGCTGCAGCTGCTTCATTATATATGGCGTTGGGTGCTAACTTTATAGTTACACCTGTTTTAAGAGAAGATATAGCCATAGTGTGCAATAGGCGAAAAGTATTATGGTCTCCAGGCTGTGGTACGTTAACAGAAATTGCTAGAGCAGAAGAACTAGGGTGCGAAATAGTAAAATTATTTCCAGGTGATATTTACGGACCACAGTTTGTAAAAGGGATTAAAGGACCACAGCCATGGACTAGTATCATGCCAACAGGAGGAGTGTCTCCAACATATGAAAACTTAAAAGAATGGTTTGATGCTGGTGTAACTTGTGTGGGTATGGGTTCTAAACTTATTTCAAAGAATGCAGATGGAGTTTATAATTTAGCAAAGATTGAATCGGATACTAGAGCAGCACTTAGAATTATTAAAGACTTAAGAAAGTAATTTAAGTTTTTTAGAGACTAGTCTGTTTTTAATTTGAGGAAGTATTAATTATTTGTACTATAAGCCTTTATAAG
>NZ_CAXIBN010000251.1:0-3250 GCF_964021735.1 uncultured Wocania sp.
AATTTAGATGACGTTCAGAAAATGGGTATGTCTGAAAATGAACCTATTGGAGTTGCTGAAAACTTTAACCTAAAACATACAGATTCAGGTAAGCTTAAAGCCATTCTTATTAGCCCTAAAATGTTAGATTACTCAAATAGAAATTTTCCGTTTAATGAATTTCCAAAAGGTATTATACTCGATATATATGATGACGAAAATAAAAAGAGTATAGTTGTATCAGACTATGCAATCATTTATAACAACACAAATCTTATAGATTTACAAGGCAATGTAAAAATAACAACAAGTACAAACGATACGTTGTATGCCGAACAATTGTTTTACGATCAGAAAAAAGAATGGTTATTTACTAATAAGCCAGTAAAATTCAGGCAAGGCTTAGATGTTATTTATGGTAATGGTTTCGATTCTAATTCAAAATTCACCAATGCTGAAGTACTTGAAGTAACAGGTACAATTACACTTGACGAATAACTAAAATTCATCAAACGCTGCTTCTCTATTTTAATTATCTTTGCGGTAGTTTAATTTATATTCAAAATGAAATATTCTAAAATTTTTCAATATGCTTATTTAGTATTTGCTGTATTATTTATATACGATGCTATTTCAAAGTATATGAGTAATGGAGAAGTAGCATATACTTCAATTTTGCTAGGAGCACTCGCCATTTTTATGTTTTTCTTTAGAAGAAAGTTTGGTAAAAAATTTGAAAACAGAAACAATTCAAACTAAATGAGCCTTTATGTTATTATCATAATTGTTTCATTAATACTATCGGCTTTTTTTTCAGGGATGGAGATTGCTTATATTTCTTCAAACAAAATTCATATTGAAATTGAAAAAAAACAAGATGGCATTCTTGCAAAAATATTAAGTAAACTTACTGCAAAGCCATCAAAATTTATTACTACTATGTTAATTGGCAATAACATAGCATTGGTAATATATGGTTTTTTTATGGGTGATTTACTGGTTAATTGGTTTCGATCTATGTTACCAACATCATCAGTTTTTGCAAATTATTTATTAAACGATTTAAGTTTATTATCGCAAACCATTATCTCAACTTTTGTTATTTTAATAACTGCAGAGTTTTTGCCAAAAGTATTTTTTCAAATTTATTCAAACACACTCATAAAAGTATTAGCAGTACCAGCTTATATATTTTATGTGTTGTTTTCATTTATTTCAGATTTTGTTATTTGGATTTCAGATTTTATACTTAAATATTTTTTTAAAACGGAAGGCGATCAAATTCAATTGGCATTTACAAAAGTAGAATTAGGTAATTATATTAGTGAGCAAATGGAATCGGTTGAAGCGCATGACGAAGTAGATACCGAAATTCAAATTTTTCAAAATGCTTTAGAGTTTTCGGAGGTTAAAGCCCGAGAAGTTATGGTGCCTAGAACTGAGATAATTGCTGTAGAAATTAACGAATCTATAAAAACACTTAATGCACTTTTTACTGAAACAGGGTGCACTAAAATTTTAGTATATAAAGAAACGGTTGACGATATTTTAGGTTATGTACACTCGTTCGAGTTGTTTAAAAAGCCAAAAACCATAAAATCTGCAATGCTGCCTGTAGAGTATATTCCAGAAACGGTACTTATTAAAGATGTACTTAATGTACTTACAAAAAAACATAAAAGTATAGCGGTTGTTTTAGATGAATATGGCGGAACATCGGGGATTATGACTGTTGAAGATATTGTTGAAGAACTTTTTGGCGAGATAGAGGATGAACACGACACCGTAGTTTTAATTGAAGAAAAAATTGATGACGAAACATTCACTTTTTCAGCACGTTTAGAGGTCGATTATTTAAATGAAACCTACAAATTAAATCTTACTGAAAATGAAAACTACGAAACTTTAGGAGGTTTAATTGTTAACCAAACGGAACAAATTCCAGCAAAGGGTGATGTTGTTATTATTGACGGATTTCAGTTTACCATTTTAGAAGTATCAAATACTAAAATTGATTTAGTCGAACTCAAACTTTTAGGAGAAGATTAGTGTTTCTTCAAACTGAACTTGTTTCAGTTTCTCATAATAAATTATATCTGTATCATTTAATGCAATTAAAGCATCTTTCTACTTTTATTATTAAATAGAAAATGGTATTTTCGCGCACTGTATTTTATCAAAAAACAGATTTTAGATACAAACAACTTAACAAGCATAATCCCAAATTAAG
This sequence comes from uncultured Wocania sp., assembly GCF_964021735.1. Lineage (NCBI taxonomy): Bacteria > Pseudomonadati > Bacteroidota > Flavobacteriia > Flavobacteriales > Flavobacteriaceae > Wocania > uncultured Wocania sp. The sequence continues at coordinate 2,210 of NZ_CAXIBN010000251.1, forward strand.
GATTTTTAAATTTTAATTACAAATGGCAGTTTTAAATAAGATTAGACAACGTTCACTATTTTTAATATTAATTATAGCACTAGCGTTATTTTCTTTCGTATTAGCAGATTTATTTAAAAATAGCGATGCGCTAACATCTAAATCACAAAATATTGTTGCTACTATTAATGGTAAAGACATTACCCGCGAAGACTTTTTACAAAAAGTAGAGATAGCACAAAAGCGTGCTGGTGCAACAGCAACAAACACACAAGTAATGAATAGTGTTTGGGAGCAAGAAGTTAGGCAAGCTGTTATGGAAACGCAATATGAAGCTTTAGGAATCTCTATTGAAAAAGACCAAATGAGAGATTTGCTTAAAACTGCAATGGCAACTAATCCAGAGTTTTTAAATGAAGCAGGTCTATTTGATGAGAATAAGCTAAACGAGTTTATTGCTAATCTTAAAGAATTGTCTCCACAACCAGGATTTATTGGCGGACAACCATTAACATTTGCAGACTGGGTTAATTATGAGAAACAATTAGCAAACAATGCGTTAAACCAAAACTATTTTAACTTAGTAAAAGCAGGTTTAACGGGCACGCTTGCCGAAGGTGAATTAGAGCATAAATTACAAGGCAATAAAGTAGATATTAAGTATGTTCAAGTACCTTATGCATCAATTCCTGATAGCACAGTTACAGTTTCTAAATCTGATATTTCAGACTATATTAATAAAAACAAAAAGCAGTTTGAGGTTGAAGCTTCAAGAGATATTAAATATGTTGAGTTTAAAGAAGCCGCAACTATTGAAGATGAAAATGAAATAAAAGATAAATTAATTAGTCTTATAAAAGGAAAAGAAGATAACCCAACAACACCAGACGTAAACGAAGCAGTTATTAGTTTTTCTAAAACTACTGATAATGAGGAATTTGTTAACTCGAATTCTGATATTAAATTTGATAATCGTTTTGTTTTTAAATCATCTTTACCAACCACGGTTGCAGATAGTATTTTTAATCTAAATGAAGGGGAGGTTTATGGCCCATATAAAGA
>NZ_CAXIBN010000252.1:0-3206 GCF_964021735.1 uncultured Wocania sp.
ATTTACGGCAACTTGCCAAAGAATTACGTGACTTTATAATTAATATTGTTGCCACCAAAGAGGGACATTTAGGAGCCAGTTTAGGTGTTGTAGAATTAACCATTGCATTACACTATGTTTTTAATACCCCAACAGATCAACTCATTTGGGATGTTGGACATCAAGCTTACGGACACAAAATACTAACAGGTAGAAAAAATATTTTTCATACCAACAGACAAATAGGAGGCATTAGCGGTTTTCCAAAACGTGAGGAAAGTCAGTATGACACCTTTGGTGTTGGACATTCATCCACATCCATATCAGCAGCTTTAGGCATGGCAATTGCTTCACAATTAAAAGGCGAAGATAAACAGCATATTGCCGTAATTGGCGACGCTTCCATTGCTAGCGGAATGGCTTTTGAAGGCTTGAATCATGCTGGGGTTACCGATGCTAATTTGTTAGTCATTTTAAATGATAATGCTATAGGTATTGACCCAAGTGTTGGTGCTTTAAAAATGTATTTAACCAACGTTAAAAAAGGCACACAAAAACAAGATAATATTTTTGAAGCCTTAAACTTTGATTATTCTGGACCAATCGATGGACATGATATTAATGCAATTATTTCTGAGTTAAAACGATTAAAAACCGTAAAAGGGCCTAAGTTTTTACATGTTATTACCACCAAAGGAAAAGGCTTAAAACAAGCCGAAGAAGATCAAGTTAAATACCATGCCCCAGGAAAGTTCAATGCTACTACTGGAGAACTAATTGCCAAATCTGAGGCTAGCCAGCAGCCACCAAAATATCAGGATGTTTTTGGGCATACTATTGTAGAGCTTGCTAAACAAAACAAAGATATTGTGGGTATTACGCCAGCAATGCCAACGGGAAGTTCTTTAAAGTATATGATGGCTGAAATGCCTAATCGTGCTTTCGATGTTGGCATCGCCGAACAACATGCGGTTACACTTGCAGCAGGTATGGCAACTCAAGGTTTGATTCCGTTTTGTAATATCTATTCTACGTTTTTACAGCGTGCTTACGACCAGATTATTCATGATGTGGCGCTACAAAAACTACCCGTTATTTTCTGTTTAGACCGTGCTGGTTTGGTTGGAGAAGATGGCGCGACACACCACGGCGTTTTCGATTTATCATATTTAAGATGCATTCCCAATCTCATAATTTTTGCACCACGAAATGAGATTGAATTACGTAACATTATGCACACCGCACAACTTGGTTTAAAGCAACCCATTGCGATTCGGTATCCTCGTGGGCGTGGTGTTACCATGGATTGGAAACAACCGTTCTCTAAAATTGAAATTGGCAAGGGTGTTGCTCTAAAAAAAGGAAACAAACTTGCTGTTTTAAGTATAGGAACTATCGCAAAAAATGTTACTGAAGCCATTAAAGATTTAAACGTTTCGCATTATGATGTACGTTTTGTAAAACCTTTGGATGTAAACTTACTTCACACTATTTTTAAAACTCACGATACTATTGTTACCGTTGAAGACCATACTATTAAAGGTGGTTTTGGAAGCGTTATTTTAGAGTTTGCTTCTGAAAATACTTATAATAATATCATAAAAATTTTGGGTATTCCTGATGATTTTGTGGAGCATGGTGGTGTTGATGAGCTTCAAAAATCGGTTGGCTTGGATGTTGGGAGTTTGATTGAAGTTTTTAAAGAGCTTTTTTTAACAATTAAAAAATAATTTAGCAGTAATTTAAAACAATCTTCCTAGTTTATCATTTAGCGGAATAGTTAAATCAATAAACTCAAAGTTTAGATTATGTGACTTCCCTAAAGGTTCAATCATTTTACTTAAAGATTTTCTATCCTTTGTAATATAAGCATCAATTTTTCTATTATAAATTTGCGAAAACAATTTTATATCGTTGATTATAACCTTTCTTTGTTCAGATTCTCTTAAAGTTTCATTCTCTTTAAGTTCTAAGAAAAAACTACCAGCAATTTTAGCATCAGCATAATCAAACTCTAACAATCTAAATACATTTAAAGAAAGTAAATTATCTGGATTATCACCAACTGCATACTCACTAACTACAATAGTCGAAAGGTACATTTCTATTTCATTTTCTAGAAAGTATTCAAAATAATCTTTTGCATTCTGATGGTACTCATCATCCGATTTCAGCAATCGAATACAAAAAGAATTATCTAAAAGAACACTACTTATTCCTTTCATATTCCATCAGTTTTTAAGTCATCAATCCAAGCATCAACATTTGTAATTTTACTCAAATTAACAGATGCTTTTTCAATTACTTTTTCTAAAAGAGATTTATTAAAAACTGGTTTGTATTGAATAAATTCAATTAATTCTAAATCAGATAATTTATCATCTTCAAAACTCTTTTTGCCACGTACTTTAATTCCGTAGGGCTTATAAGTTTTTTTCTCACCATTCATTATCTGTTCTTTAGTAGCAGAAATTGTGAGATTACCATACTTGTTTGTAGTTATATGTAAATTTGGGTTTTTCCCACCTTCTTGATAAATTTCGCCATAAAGATAAAATTCACTTTCATAAAAGGTTGGAGCAATCATTACGAAATTTGTTTTATAGTCTATAACTAAAGATGGCTCTTTTACAATTGAATTATTAAATTCAATTGTATAACCTTCTTTAATAGCCTTTTTTTGGAATTTATCAATTATAGATTGCCTTTTGTAGTCTAAAAAATCAAGATTATTCCTGTTTTTAATTTCACTCGTTAATCCATTAAATAATATTACAGCAGTTATTGGCAAAAAGAATTTGTGTTTAGCAGAACCTTCTTCTATGTCATAAGATATATGTGGTCGATTTTGTTTCTCTTTTCGATTTGGATACAAGAATGATTCTACATCCGAAATAAAGTCTTTTACTTCATTTATATCAATATCTTTAGGACTTAAGGTATTATCCTTATTTGTCACTCTTAACTCTATATAACCTTGTTCTTCCACTTGTCTAAAATACAAATTTACTGAATATAAAAAACTATAGTCAAAACCGTATATAAAAAATTGCGTCTTTTCTATATTTCAAAATGCTATACTATTTAATTTCTTATTCATTTATTACCACAAATCAAACCTAACCAAACAAAAAATGCTTTCGATTAAACAGAAATTTTAGCAAACAAGTGGTTAGGGATTGCAACAGCATCCTTTTTAAAGCTTAAAAAACTAAAGTTTGTGTTAA
>NZ_CAXIBN010000253.1:0-3139 GCF_964021735.1 uncultured Wocania sp.
GGAAGTGTCATTTTTTGAAGTTGTTAGTTGTTAGTTGTTAGTTGTTAGTTGTTAGTTGTTAGTTGTTAGACAAAATTAACTTTTTAGTTAGATAATTAAATCTAATATATAATAAAATAGCTGCTGTTGTTAAACCTGCTAGTAATCCTAACCAAATACCAAAGCTACCATAAGCCTCTTCTTTACCTAAAAACCAACTTATTGGGAAGCCAATTAACCAATACGAAATAAAGGTAATAATCGTTGGTATTTTAACATCTTGCAATCCTCGCAAAGCACCTAAAACAACAACCTGAATACTATCACTTATTTGAAAAATTGCTGCGGCTATTAATAATTTTGAAGCGATAGAAACTACCTCGGTATTATCAACTAAGTTTTTGACATCATCAAAATCGACATATATTTTTGGCAACTGAGTATGAAATGCAAAGAAAATGATAGCAAAACCAACTGCAAATAAGGTTCCCATTAAAAATATAGAAAATGCAATACGGCGTAACTCAAAATATTTTTTCAATCCTTTTTGATTACCAACTCTAACCATAGATGCTACACTTAGCCCCATAGCAATCATAAACGTCATAGAAGACAAATTTAGCGCAATTTGGTTCGCTGCTTGCGGGTTTTTACCTAATAGACCACTTAACCATATAGCTGCAGTAAAAATGGCAACTTCAAAAAACATTTGCATCGCACTTGGTGCTCCAAGGTTTATTATTTTTTTAAGCATCAATTTATTTAGCACAAAAAACTTAATATTGGTTACAAAGGCTTTTGATTTTTCTTTTCTTTTCAATAAAAACCATAAATACCAAACCATGATAATTCGAGATATTAATGTGCCATAGGCTGCTCCAACGATACCTAATTCTGGAAATCCGAACTTTCCAAAAATCAAAATATAGTTTAAAAGTACATTTATAATATTTGCTAAAACAGTAGCATACATAGGGTATTTAGTCATAGATAATCCATCACTAAACTGTTTAAAACCTTGAAAAACTATAAGTGGAATTAATGAAAAAGCCACTAAATCTAAATATGGAATAGCCAACTCAACAACCTCGACAGGTTGTTTCATTAAATACATAAGCGGTTTTGCAAAAAACACTACTAAAAACAATAAAACACCTAAAACAGTACATAAAAACAAGCCGTGTTTAAAAGACGATTTGCCATTGGCGAAATTTTGTTCGGCATCAGCTTCAGCAACTAAAGGTGTGATAGCTGTAGAAAACCCAATACCTAAAGACATGGCAATAAACATAAAACTATTACCTAAAGACACTGCTGCAAGTTCGGCAGTTCCCAATTGACCAACCATAATATTATCTACAAAGCTAACAAATGTATGCCCCAACATACCAAGCATAACTGGTGCCGCCAGTTGCCAATTGTATTTGAATTCTTTGGTATAATCTTTTAATTGCATGGCACAAAAGTAATCTTATGCTTTGTGTTTACCAATTTTGTGATTTACTTTTAAATGTTAATAACTCAATATAATTTTTAAACATTTTACAGAAGTATTTTCATACATTCGTCACGCCTTAAAAGGCATTCTCTAACTAAGAATTTATAGCACTTAGAAACATAATAGCATTATTTTATAGGGATTAAAAATATTATGGCTTATCGTTTCATTATTAAGGAGGAAATTAATTTCCTCCTTATTTATTTCTAATTAACATTCCTTTTAGTATTTTGAATTATTGCTTTTAGTATATTGTAATAAATACTATTTTTTATGAAACATTTATTAATACTCTTTTTTACTTTCAATATCTTTTTTGGTTTTTCTCAACAAACCATTACTCCTTTTTTAGAAGATATTGTAAAACAATTTCCAAATGTAAGAGATATTGCCATTGCTCCTAACGGAAATGAAATTATGTTCTCTGCACAAAGTGTTATGGGAAGTACATCAGTTATTATTACTATAACAAAAGAAAGTGGAGAATGGAGTAATCCCAAAGTAGCATCATTTTCTGGTCAGTTTTTCGATTTAGAGCCTTTCTTTTCTCACGATGGTTTAAAGCTATATTTTGTATCAACAAGACCGTTAGATCACTCAAACAATACACCCAAAGATTTTGATATTTGGTTTGTAGAGCGACATGATTTAAAAAGCAATTGGTCTAAACCAATAAATATGGGAAGTCCTATAAATACAGAACATGGAGAGTTTTATCCATCAATAGCTAAAAATGGAAATTTTTACTTTACACGAGATAACCCTAAGTTAAAACAAAAGGATGATATTTATATGAGTGTGAGTATTAATGGAAAACTAAGCGAACCCAAAGTATTATCAGGGGCTATTAATTCTGAAGGATATGAATACAATGCGTTTATTGCTCCAGATGAATCTTACTTAATTTATGGCTGTTATAACAGAAAAGATAGTTTTGGTAGTGGTGATTTATATATAAGCTATAATACAATTGAGGGCTGGACAAAAGCTAAAAACTTAGGTGATAAAATAAATTCAACAAAAATGGATTATTGCCCATTTGTAGATGTAAAAACCAATACACTTTATTTTACAAGTAAATTAGATAACACAAAAACTAAATTTGAAAAACCTCAATCCTTTGAAGATTTACTTGATGAATTTAACAAATACGATAATGGACTGAGTAGATTGTATAAGGTTACTTTTAATTCTAATGCGTTCAAAAATTAATTTTAGACTCTTAGAAAATTAATTTTTGGAAAATACCTAATATTTTTTTCTTTATAAATTCTGTAAGAATTAATAAGAATCATTATGAAGTTAAAGCAATACATTACTACCACAAGAATCATCTGATTTCTCAAATTATTAATAATCATTGTTGGACTTATCACTCCAGTAGTATCTAATTTATTGGCCAATAATAATGCATTACAAATAAAGCCAACAGAAAAAATTATTATCCAAGTTATTTGAAAATTAATAATTGATTTCGCCAAAACATTTACATTTTTTAATTTATCTTTTTTAGAAATCCACATAATCAATGGAATAATTATACCTAATAATGGAAAAAACAAAAAAGAAAGAGCAGATAAATTTAAAGCCTGCAAGTAACCCTTATCTTCTTGTAAAGTCCAATCAATTAACTCATCGGGTGTAACATTTAGTGCATTTGCT
>NZ_CAXIBN010000254.1:0-3131 GCF_964021735.1 uncultured Wocania sp.
TTTTTTGCTAACTTGTTGTATTCTGCAATTTCTTTTTTAGTTGCTTTTTGTTGAAGTATGCTTTCTTTATTATTTTTCAATTTCTTAACACCATATTTTTCAATTTCTTCATTAGAAAGTGATCTGTAAACTTTATTTAATTGTGCTTTTAAAATACGAAGTTCAGAATCATCTTTTTTACCTGAATTTATATACGCCTTTTCAGCTTTTAAATATTCGTTTTTCAGCTTTTTGTAATTAATTACATTTCTTTTTAAATAACTTTCTTCAAACCCTTTTTTTGTATATAAATGATTTTGATAGGATTGAGGAAACTTTTTGCTTCTAGCATTATTATATACAAAACTACTGGTGTAATATTTAAAATCAGAAGCTTTATAATTGTTTAAAGTTTCATTTGATACATGTTTACCATCAATCCAAATCGCAAATTCCGTTTTGTTTTTCCATGAATTGAATAAGGTTTCGGTCGGTGTTTTTGGTTTTACAGTAGATAAACTATTAAGTGGTGTTTCAGGATATTTTTTAACTGTTGCACGTTGCGCTTCTGTCATAATATAATAAATAGCAATGGCTCTATTTAATTTTGGAGCCCAAATTGTATTTGTTTTTTCAAATTCTTTGATGAATTCTTTATACTCTTTCATCATTGTTTCGGTTGCACCCTTTTTGGTTTCTTGAACAGTTAAAGCTTCAAATGAAGCTATTTCTTTTTCAACAATTTCTTTTTCACTAAAACCATAAATTAATATAGCTAGAATGGGTAAAATAAGTAGTCCTTTAAGCCAATAGGCTTTTTTTGATGTTTTTGTTTTCATAACTGTAAATCGTTTTTTGATTAATGAATAATTGATGGCATTTGCTAGCTGATTAGTTCTAGCATCCCAATAACTATCGGGAGATGAGAATGCGAGTAATATACTTTGATAATTTTTAGTGTCAACACCATGTTTTAAAACCGCTTGATCTGCTAAAAATTCGTGATTAAGTTTAATGTCTTTTTTTATAAAATAAAGTAACGGATTAAACCAAAATACAATTTGAAGAACTTCTAAAAACAAAATATCTAATGCGTGTTTTTGTTTGGCATGGGTTTGCTCGTGTAATAAAACTTCATTAGGAATGAGGTTGTGTTCGTATTTGGTTTTGTTTAAAAAGATGTAATTAAAAAAAGTGTGCGGAGATACTAAACCATTTAATAAAACATTCGTGAATTCATGGTACTGATGCTTTGGGTTGTTTTTAATTCTGGAGAATATAGTTATTAAATTTAGTATAAAGCGAATGCTAAAAAGTAAAACACCGATAACATAAATGATCCATAAAATGGTGGGGATATTATCTTGCCATGTTGAAACATCATCAACAATTAAAGGTTCAGTAGTTGAAAACTCTAATGGTTGAACTGCAATAATATCTTGAATGGATTCTACTTCAATATATTCTGTGAAAGTTATAAACGGAATACCTATAGAAATCAATAAAGCACCCAAAAGATAAAAGCGTTTAAAATGATGGAAGCTTTCCTTTTCAAGATATATCTTGTAAAATACCATAAAAACAGCTAAACAAGCACTGGATTTTAATATGAATAACAACATAATTTACTTCTTTTTAATTTCACTATCAATAAGCGTTTTTAAATGCTCTAATTCTTCTTTTGTAAGATTAGTTTCTTTGGTAAAAAACGATGCAAACTGACTCGCAGAATCGTTAAAAAAGTTTTTGATTAATCCGTTTACATGTTTAGAGAAGTAGTCTTTCTTTTTAACCAAAGGATAATATTCGCGAGATTTTCCATATAAATTATATGCAATAAAACCCTTGTCAGTCATGCGCTTTAAAAGGGTTGCTACGGTTGTGGTTGCTGGTTTAGGTTCTGGATATGCCTCAAGTAAATCTTTCATAAAAGCCTTTTCTAGCTTCCATAAATAATTCATTAAATCTTCTTCGGTTTTTGATAGTTGCATGCTCTACAATATTAGAATTAACTCTACAAATGTAGAATTAATATTTGTATTCTACAAATGTAGAGTGAAAAATTTATAAAATTATGTTTTTTTAGATCGAATACTTTCAATAACCACGGTTGAAAGAATGATAAGCCCGCCAAAAAACGTATTCCAAGTTGGAATTTCATTTAAAAAAAAGAAAGCAATAACAATTCCTAAAATAGGTTGTGTACTACTTATTATACTAGCGGTGCTTACTGTAAAATGTTTTAAGCTATTAACTAACATGGTATGTCCAACGGCTGTAGTAACTACTGCTAAGATAATAACATAAGGAAATTGTATAGAAATACCAGAGGTGTCCATAAAAAATAAAACAGGAGAGAGTACAATACTAATAATACCTATTTGATATAGCATGATGGAAGTGCCATTGTTATTAGTAACTAATTGTTTTGAAATAATATTACGAAGCGCATAAAATAAAGCTGAAGCTAATCCATATAAAATGCCTTTTAAGTGCGTGCTTTCTAAATTAAATTCTGGCGCTAATATATATATGCCGATTAATACCATAACACCGAGTAGTATATAAATGGGGTCGAATTTTACTTTAATAAATAAAGGTTCTAAAAATGCGGTAAGTATCGGGTAAACGAATAACGAAAGCATGCCAATGGCGACGTTTGATAATTTTAAGGCATAGAAATACGTAATCCAATGGGTTGCTAAAAACAAGGCACTTATTATAAAAAGAGCGATTTCTTTTTTTGATTTTATTTTAAGATTGATTTTTTTATATATGCAAAAAGCATAGAGTAAAATAGCAGCAATAATAGAGCGCCACCAAATAATAACTGGAATAGGCATATCGATATATCTGCCTAAAGCTCCAGATGTGCTTATAAAAAGGGTTGCTAATAAAAGTAATAAAAGGTGTTTGCTGTGTTGATTGTTCATTTAGTTACGCCTTTTGTGTTAGCGATTGAAACGGTTAGCTTTTGGTGAGGCGAGCATCGAGCCAAAACTAGTAGTGAAACATTTATGTTCATGAATTCCAATTTATCAAATAATAAACTATGAATAAAAGTGTTACCACCTTTTGCTTTTAGGTAGCAAAAGATGGTAACACCCAAAAAATTACTTTGAAAGCTCTGTAAAATATTTATAAAATAAAGG
>NZ_CAXIBN010000255.1:0-3090 GCF_964021735.1 uncultured Wocania sp.
GAAAAGTTCCTGTGGTAATTACTAGCCGAGCGGATAGTGCTCCAGCTAGATTAGCTTCTATAGCGGCTGCCATTGTTGCTCTTTAATGAAGAGACTTAAAAACTGGGATAATAAAACTTGGTTATCATCTAAATCGTATATATCTCAATTTCATAAATTTCTAAAAACTAAAGTTAATTTAAATAAAAATTCAAAAATATTAGACATTGGATGTGGAAGAGCAAATATTATAAGTGTTCTTCAAAAAAAATATAAATTTAAAAATAAATCCATAGGAATTGATGTTGTTGCAAATAAGGATATTAAAAAGAATATCATATTTAAGAAAATTGATGCTTTAAAATATTTAAAGAAACAAAAAAAATATGATTTAATTTTAATCAAACAAACTGTTCATTTTTTTTCAAAAACTAATTTAAATCGTCTTCTTAATCTTGCTCAAAATAGTTTAAATCCTAAAGGCAAGATACTAATTTTTTCACTTAAAACAAAAAATAATAAGATACCTTGTTTTAAAAAAATGAGAAAAAATTTAGAAAAAAGTTTAAAAAGAGATGAAGCTTTATTTAAGATAATCAAAAAAAATTTGAAAGCTATTAGCTACACAAACTTCAACTTTAGAGTAAATATATCTAAGCAAAAATACGTAAGAATGCTTAGAGAGAGGTATATTTCATGCTTATTAAACATGAGCGATAAAGATATTAAACTTGGTATCAGTGAAATTAAATTAAAGTATAAAAATCAAATAAAATTCACTGATACCTTAAAATGTATTAGCTACAGAAAATAATTATTTTCCAGGCTCTTTATATGATGAAGCCATTTTCTGAGCAGTCTTCGCTATCTCATTTAGATCTACATCTTCTAAAATTGTAAAATCTGAGACAGCACCACTAGAAACGGCAACCATAGCAGCTGCAGCAGCTTGATCAAAAGTTCCTTCAATCACTGCCATAAAATCATATTTCCCTCTTAGGCCAGAGTATTGAGTTACTTTTGCTCCTACAGAAGCAGCTAAAGCTGATGTTGCAGCTTTTCTGTCTGTTGAAGGGTTGCTTACAAACCCTGCAAGACCCTTAGCTGTATAACATCCAAGTGTATAGAATTTAGCCATTGTTACTCCTTTCTTATTTCTCGATTACAACTGTACCAGAGTGAGGGTCAGTAACACCTAACTCAGACGACAGTTCTTCTAAAGTGTGCCGAAGTGAGTCCAAAAATTCAATCATCTTTGGTCTAGCTTTGGCTATTGCATCTTCAGAATTCCATTCACCGATCATAAAAAATTCGTTAGGTTTAGTTTCAACATATTTAGCTGAAATTTGCCCATCGAACTTTGGCATCTCGTCAATTTTTTTTAAATACTCTTCTCTGTTAGATGGTTTTACTTTACATCTAACAATGTTCATAAACTTTGCCATATAACTCCTTAAACGTAAATTTTATCTGCTAAACCGTAACAAAGAATAGCACTGATAATAACTAAAACTAGCGGGGCATATATTCCATCATTTCTAGTTTTCTTAGTTAATCCTGTTTTGTCAATTTTTAATGTGTAAAAATTTACAACTAATATCGAAACGTTCATTATAAAAACTAAGTTAAAGAAAGCCCAAGTAGCCTCTACACCGCCTGATCTAATAAAAGCGATATATACTGCCATCAAAACAGTAGCGATCATAAATGAACCTGCAAATCGTGTGATTAAAGTAGCAGTTTTATCAACTCCTCTACCCTTAAGAAATTTTTTAGTATCAAAGACTAACTGGTAAGCGTAGCTACCAACTATGATAAAGTGTGCTAAGTAAATTATTAAGTAAAATGCGTTTCCAAATTTGTCTATCATGTTTTTATACTCCTTTAATTATTATTGCATTAGCAACTGAGTTTGCTAATCGAATTGGTTTTACTGGTTTGTATTCTTCAGAATCATACCATTCTAAAGCTTTTTCATAAGTTGGAAATTTAATTACTACCGTTCTAGGATATTTCCACTCGCCATCTATAACTTTGTACTCCCCAGCACGTACAAGGTATTCTCCTCCAAATTTTTGAACTGTAGGTACTACTTTCCCAACATATTCTTTGTAAGCTTCAGGATTTTTTACATCTATATTAGCTATAACGTATCCACTCATGTTTAGCCTGCGTAAATCGTTCTGGATAATTTTTCGATTTTTTCCTCTGAATCTTTAATTTGCTTATAAATAAATTTATTACACTCACCATTTTTAGCTTTATCAAAAGGCTTTCCATAAACTTTGTCCACATAAACATTCATACCTTTGTTCATCTCATCATCCTTAACGCCTTCAGATGTGAGGTATTCTCTAATTACCTTTGCTGAAGCCAAAGCTAATTCCATGTTTTTAACTTCAATAGTCTCGGCTGGTAAAACAGCGGTCGCGCTGTAGTGACCTAAACACTCAATTGTTTTTTCTTTTTGAGCTTTTGTTATGTGCCCTGCAGCTAAGGCTGAGCTTACGTATAAAAAAACTGCAAAAATTAAAAAATGCTTTCTCATAATAGTTTTAATTTCTCAAATTATGGTCTAATTTAATTGTGTTAAAAGTAGATTGCAGGTATGCAATTTGTCTACAACTAGAAGAAGAACTAAGGAATAAGAATGATTTTAGGAGCTACGCACGTGCCATCATGAATTTCTTTAAATGCATTCGCACCATTTTTAAGTTCTCTGTATTCAATCCAGTTCAATGGTCCTAATTTTTTATTGTGCAATAAATTAATAGTCTGCTGAAAATCTTTATTTGTGTAGCAATAAGTTCCTACTAAAGTTATTTCTTGTAAAGTTAATTTTCTAAAATTAAAAGTACCAGCGGGTTGCGTTAAACCTATATGTATTATTGATCCACCTGGTGCAACTACATCAATAGCTTGTTGTCTACTTACCTCAAGTCCAACGGAATCAAATACGATATCAAAACCATTTGAATTTATTATCTTATCATTTGGGGCAACATATTTTGCATCAAGGTATTTTGAACATTCGTCTAATCTTTTTTTGTTAGGATCAGATAAAACTATATTTTTGCATCCTTTATCTTTAGCTAAAATTAAACCACATAA
>NZ_CAXIBN010000256.1:0-3086 GCF_964021735.1 uncultured Wocania sp.
GTTTTCTTGTAAAACCCTTGACCTGTTTTGCTTCCTAACCATTTATTTTTCATCATAGTGTTGATGAAATCTGGCAATTTAAAAAGCTCTAAACGTTCATCATTAGGGCAGTTGTCGTAAATACCGTTAGCCACGTGTACTAAAGTATCTAAGCCTACAACATCAACGGTTCTGAAAGTAGCCGATTTTGGACGACCTATTACAGGCCCTGATAATTTGTCAACTTCTTCAACAGTTAAATCTAAATCCTTAACCGCGTGGAATAAACTTTGAATACTGAAAATCCCAATACGATTCCCTATAAATGCAGGAGTGTCTTTAGCAACTACTGAGGTTTTTCCTAAGAATTGTTCTCCATAACCATTCAAGAATTCTAAAACTGAAGGATCTGTTTTTGGTCCAGGAATGATTTCAAATAATTTTAAGTATCGAGCAGGATTGAAAAAGTGTGTTCCGCAGAAATGCTTCTGGAAATCTTCACTACGACCTTCACTCATAAACTTAATTGGAATACCAGAAGTGTTTGAAGTAATCAAAGTACCTAGTGTTCTATATTTTTCTAGCTTTTCAAAAACTTGTTTTTTAATGTCTAGTCTTTCAACAACAACTTCCATAATCCAATCGACATCCTTAACTTTTGCAATATCATCTTCAAGATTTCCTGTAGTGATACGATTTGCAAAAGAATTGTGGTATAGTGGTGCAGGCTTAGATTTTATGGATGCTGTAAGCGCATCATTTACTAATCTGTTTCTAACAACTTTATCTTCTAAGGTTAAACTTTTAGCTTTTTCTTTATCATTAAGCTCTCTCGGTACAATGTCAAGTAACAAGACATCAACACCAATATTAGCAAAATGGCAAGCAATGCCGCTTCCCATAATTCCTGAGCCTATAATGGCTATTTTTTTAATTCTACGTTTGCTCATCTTATTTAAACTACTTATCGTTGTTTTGATTATATATTTTTTTGTTAGTTACCATATCATTAATTAATTCGGCAACTTCATAAAAACTGTTCAGTTTTTCTGGACAAACATTATGTTTAATAGTATCATTAAAAGTGAGTACTTTTTCTCTTGAATAGGCTCTTTTTTCTCTGCCAAATTCGGTTAAATGAATAAGTACACTTCGTCCATCATTAGGATTTGATTTTCTTTCAATTAAACCACTTACTTCCATATTTTTTAATATTCTTGATAAACTTGTAGCTTCCATTCCCATTTTAGGTCCTAAAGCAGTTGATGGTGTACCTTTTTCTGGATCTATATTTAATAAAGCAAATCCAGTAGCCATTGTACTTTCAAATTTAGCAGCTTCTTCGTTATACATTTTTTGTACTGATAGCCATGTGGTTCTTAATACGTAATCAATAGTTTTATCTTTCATTTGTGAGAGGTTGTTGGTTCAAATATATAAAAATTTATTATGCATGCATAATAAATTTAATAAAAAAAGATTATAAAAAAACACCTCTATAAAAGAGGTGTGAGTTTTATTATTAATATTTGGAATAAGATTATCCCATTTTGCCATTAACCAATCCTATTACAGCACCAATTATAGCGGTCATAACAACAGAAATCACTACGTCTAGAGCAGCTAAATTTAAAACGGCTTCTGAATCCATAGCCATATTAAAGAAATTGTAAAACAGACCAACAAATAACCCAATAATAGCACCAGCTTTAGCACCAGTTGCAGCAGTTGAAATTTGAGCCCATTGGGTATAAATATAAGATACAAATAGTCCAAATGTTATGCAACCAAGAAATATGAATAACATAGTGTTTGAGCTTTCTTCGGGTTGAGGAAAGGTGTTTTTAAATATGATACCATAAAATAGCCATCCTAAAAGGAAATCAACTATGCCGCCAACAATGCCAGCAACTAAGAAATTTTTTGTTTTCATCTTAAATAATTTTAATTAGTTAGTTATCAATAAAAGTATAAAAAAAATATTAAATTATCATTATAAGATGTGCTACAATGGTTATTATTTGGATTTTTAAGAAATTAGGTGATAAAATAATATTTTATCTTTGGTTTGGATATATTGAGTAAAAAATTGAATGAAAAATATAATATTACTTTTTTTCATATCATTTGTTTTAATGGTTTCGTGTAGTAAAGATGATTTGCCTAAAGATAATGATACGCAAATAAATGATAAAGCAGCAATGATAGTAGGCTATTTACCTTATTACCAATTTGGTTTAAGTGATGAAATAGAATACTGCAAACTTACCCATTTGAATTTGGCGTTTGCAAATCCTGATAGTAAAGGAAACATTATTATGGAGCCTATCACTAAAGTAGTGGCTGATGCAAGAAAAGCAAATCCAAAAATAATTATTTCTATTTCTTTGGCTGGTGGCGCTTTAACTTTTGAACAAGCTACAAATTGGTCTAATTTAATCGATATTCCAGCAAACAGACCAGCATTTATCTCAAACATTGTAAATTATGTGATTGATAATAATTTAGATGGTGTTGATGTAGATTTAGAATGGAATCATGTGACTTCTGGTTATAGCGATTTTGTAATTGAATTAGGTGCTGGACTTAAAACGCAAGGCAAATTGATAAGCGCTGCCTTCCCTCAAACGAGGTATAGTAATGTTACCAATGCTGCATTAGAGATTTTTGATGTTATAAATATTATGTCTTATGATGCTACAGGGCCGTGGCTGCCGTCATTTTCAGGCCAACATAGCTCATTAAATTTTTCAAAAGAAGGCATCAACTTTTGGAACAATACCGTTGGAATATCTGCAGAAAAGCTAACCCTAGGAGTTCCTTTTTATGGTTATAATTTTGTTAACTCTACAACAGCTCATTCAGTTACTTATAACCAAATGGTTAGAGATAATGTTAATAATGCTGTTTTAGATCAAGTAGGAACTACTTTTTATAATGGGATACCAACTATTAAATCTAAAGTTAATTTATCCTATGATAGAGATATTGGTGGCATCATGATTTGGGAGCTTGGGCAAGATTCTTTTGATGCGTATTCGTTGTTAAAAACGATACATGATGAATACACCACATTGGGAGTTAAAACCAGTGGGCTTTGTGGGAAT
>NZ_CAXIBN010000257.1:0-3012 GCF_964021735.1 uncultured Wocania sp.
TAATTGCTTTAAAATAACAGCTCTAGCTTCTGCGTTTAAAACCTTTGTATCATCAACCGTTAAATTTTCAGTAGACAAAAATTTATGAATTTTAACGCGCATTTTCCCAGGGCTTCCGCTAAAAAAAGTATACGAAAAACGTTTTTTATTATCGGCAAAGGTTAATGGCACAATAGGTATTTTATGATTAATTGCTAATCTAAAAGCACCATCTTTAAATTCGTCTAATTCTATATGTTCTTCGGGTACGCCACCTTCAGGAAAAATACAAATACTTACACCCGTTTGCAACCGGCGTTGCGCTCTTAAAAAAACAGCTTGTCTACTTTTTGCAGAACTTCTATCAACCAAAATACAAGTGCGTTTATAGAAAAACCCAAAAAGTGGAATTTTAACCAACTCCTTTTTTCCAACAAAAACAAATGGGTTTTTAACCGAAACTAACATGAGCATAATATCTGTCATAGAAGTGTGGTTAGCAATAAACATATAGCTTTTATTTTTTTCTGGCGTTTGTTCGCGCTCTATAATTGGTCTAAAACCCATACCAATTAAAATAACTTTTGCCCAAAAACGTGCCAATTTAAAAAAGAACGGATACCAAGACTCTTTTAGAATAGAAATTAGAAGAATAGGAAACATAATCAGTATTGGTAAAGCTACAAGAATGTAGAACCAAATACGGTAAAATGTCCAAAAAGTGTACTCTATAATTTTCATTTGCATCAAAAATACTATTATAAATTGATTATCTTTAAAACATAATAACTTTAAAATCATAAAAACTATGGGTTTACTTTATGCATTATTAATAGGTGCCATTGCTGGTTGGTTAGCAGGAAAGCTAATGAAAGGCGGTGGCTTTGGATTATTACTAAACATCGTTATTGGTATTATTGGTGGCTTAGTTGGTAATTGGCTTTTTGCAACACTAAACATTAACTTTATTGATGGTGTTATTGGAGACATTTTAACAGGTGCTATTGGTGCTTCGGTTATATTATTTATAGCTGGTTTATTTAAAAAATAGACCTTTATTTAACATATTCTTAAAAAGTGGCTGTTGCCACTTTTTTTATTGGGTAACTTATCTTTAAATTTGCGCTTTATATTAAAACTATGGCAAGAATACTTACAGGAATACAAAGTACAGGAACACCGCATTTAGGAAATATTTTAGGTGCTATTATTCCTGCAATAGACATGGCAAATAATCCTGAGAACGATTCGTTTTTGTTTATAGCAAATTTGCATACATTAACGCAAATTAAAGATGCCGAAACTTTACGCACAAATACGTATTCTACCGCTGCAACCTGGTTAGCCTTTGGTTTAGATATTGAAAAAACTGTGTTTTACAGACAAAGTGATGTGCCACAAGTAACCGAATTATCATGGTATCTAAGTTGTTTTTTTCCATATCAGCGTTTAACCTTGGCACATAGTTTTAAAGATAAAGCCGATAGATTAGAAGATGTAAATTCTGGTTTATTTGCATATCCCATGCTTATGGCTGCCGACATTTTGTTATATGATGCCGAAATTATCCCTGTTGGAAAAGATCAATTACAGCATATTGAAATGACACGCGATGTAGCCTCTCGTTTTCATGCAAAAATGGGAGAAACCTTTGTGCTTCCCGAAGGAAAAATACAAGAAAACACGATGCTTATTCCGGGAACAGATGGTGAGAAAATGAGCAAAAGTAGAAATAACATCATCAATATATTTTTAGATGACAAAAAACTACGCAAGCAAATCATGTCTATTGAAACCGATAGCACCCCACTTGAAGAACCTAAAGATTGGAGTACTTGTAACTGTTTTGCTATATATAATTTATTAGCAAATGATGCTCAAATTAAAACTATGAAAGCCAATTACGAAAATGGCAACTATGGTTACGGACACGCAAAACAAGCCTTGTTTGAATTGATTGTTGACAAATTTGCCACACAACGCGAGCGTTATAATTATTATATGAGTAACCTCAACGAAATTGATGCTGCATTAGCAGTTGGTGCTTCAAAAGCAAAAGGGGTTGCAGATGATGTTTTGAATAGGGTTAGAGAAAAGGTTGGGTATTAATACCCTTTTTTAACCAATTACATAAACGCTATACTTGTCTGTCCTAAAATATTGTCTTTTTGGGTTAAAAATATCATAAATTGATTTTCGTTTTTTACTTTTTATAAGATGCACCCAAAAACAAAAGACACTCAAAAACGTTATGATGGTTTTCTAGAAACACCTTGTTTATGGAAACAACATACTGTTTTTGATTTACAACAGTTTGAAATTAAATCTAAATCAATAAAAATTGATATTGAAATAGATGAAAAATTACGTCTAGGAAAATACATTGAGCGCTTAGTGTCTTTTGAATTACAGCAAGAAAAATCAATTTCTATGCTATCTAAAAATATTCAAATTCAAAATGGAAAAACAACTTTAGGAGAACTAGATTGTTTGTTTTTAAAAAATGAAAAACCTGTTCATTTAGAAATTATCTATAAGTTTTATATTTATGATGATTCCATAGGTACTTCTGAAATTGAACATGTTGTTGGTCCCAACAAAAAAGATGCATTAATTGAAAAACTAAAAAAACTAAGCCAAAAACAATTGCCGCTTTTACACTCCGAAGAAGCTAAAAATTACTTAAAAACTCTAAATTTGAATTCGGCTAAAATGGAACAGCAAGTCTATTTTAAAGCACAATTGTTTATTCCATTTCAGAAAAAAATCATTTTAAAAACTCTAAATCAAAATTGTATTTCAGGATTCTATATTTACAAAAAACAGATGCAACAGTTTTCTGATTGTAAATTTTATATTCCAAAAAAGATGGATTGGATTATAACGCCACACCCTAACGTAAATTGGTCAAATTTCGAATCTTTTAAAAAGGTATCTGGCATCTATTTGGAAAGACAATTTTCACCGCTTTGTTGGATAAAATTTCCTAACGGTATACTTAAAAAATTCTTTTTAGTGTGGTGGTAGTATTAG
>NZ_CAXIBN010000258.1:0-2987 GCF_964021735.1 uncultured Wocania sp.
TTTTATTTGGTATAGGTTGGGCAGCTATGATGGGTATTCCTTATTCTATGGTGTCAAAAATTGTGCCTCAAGAACGCCGTGGTGTTTATATGGGCATATTGAATATGATGATTGTTATTCCAATGGGAATTCAAACGGTAACATTCGGGCCTATTGTAAAAAACCTGTTGAATAATAGTGCGGTTAATGCCATAATATTTGGTGGCGTATTTTTTATCATAGCAGGTGTATTGGGATTACGCCTTAAGCAACCAAAATCTATTGATGAAGATGAAAGAGAAGTCATTCCTAGTGGTGGTGGACATTAATTTATAATTAAGAAAAGAAAAATAGTTTTGAAAAACAATAATAAAGAGATAGACATTCTTTGTGTTGGAGAAGTGCTAGTTGATTTCATAGGACATCAAACAGAAGTACTTATCAACAATACAAGAGATTATCACAGATACTTGGGAGGTTCTCCGGCCAATGTAGCAATGAATTCAGCCAGATTAGGACTAAAATCTGTTATGGTGGCTACGGTTGGGAAGGATGGCTTTGGAGATTATATTTTTGAAAGATTAGAAGGTGTTGGGGTTATTACAAGTTATATTAAACAGCTTGAGAATAAACCAACAAGTGTTATTTTTGTGTCTAGAACAGATGGTACACCGGATTTTATTCCCTTTAGAGAGGCTGATTATTTTATTACGGAGAATCAAATTTCTAAGGAGTTACTATTAAAAGCCAATATTTTCCATACAACCTGTTTTGCATTAAGCAAACAACCTGGACAATCCACTATTTTAGAAAAAGCCAAGGAAGCATTTAATTTAGGATGCAAATTAAGCATTGATGTAAATTATGCTAAAAAGTTATGGGATAGTCAAGAAGAGGCACTCGACGTTATAAAGGCATATTGTAAATTTAATCCTTTGGTTAAAATTAGTGAAGATGATATGCTCAGGCTTTTTGAACAAAAAATGCCACACGAAGACATATTTAATTTTTTCCATTCAGAAGGTGTTGATACGGTGTGCTTAACTCTGGGAAGTAAAGGTGTTAAGTTATCTCAAAAAGGGAAGAAAATCTTTCAAATGCCTGCCATACAAATTGATGTGGTTCAGGACGCAACAGGAGCAGGAGATGCATTTTGGTCCGGTTTTTTGTTCGCTTATATCAAAGAAAAACCTATTGAAAAATGTTTAGAAGTGGCTTTGCAATTAGCTGCTTTAAAACTTCAAAACGTGGGGAGATTGCCAGATAACATTAACATATTATCAGAACTTTTATAACGCTTTTATTATGTCAAAAGATTCTATTATTAGTAATGGCGTTATGCTTAATGCATACCCAGATAGTATTGGTGAGAAATTAAGCGATACTATAAGAATGCTTAAAATGCCTGAGTTTAAAGATGTTTTTTCGTTGTTTTATGTGCTGCCAACGTTTTTTAATAGCGATTTAGACAGAGGCTTCTCTATTATAGACTATGATATTAATAAAGAACTGGTTGCAGAAGACGATTTAAAAGCACTCGAAGACCTTAATATTCAACTAAAGTTTGATATTGTATTAAATCATTTATCAGTAGCATCGCCTCAATTTAAAGATTTGCTGAAAAACGGAGACCAATCAAAATATAAAGACTTTTTTATCAATTGGAATAGCTTTTGGGAAGGAAACGGAATCATGGGTGATGATGGTATTATCATCCCAAAAAAAGAATTTCTCGATAAATTATTCATGAGAAAATCGGGGCTTCCAATTTTAAAAGTGCCTTTTCCTGACGGTTCTACGCAACCGTATTGGAATACCTTTTATCAAAAGATAAATGACGATAATACTTTTTTAGGTCAAATGGATGTCAATGCAAAATCTGAACTCGTTTGGGAGTTTTACGAAGAAACATTGCAAAAAGTTAAAAGATTTGGATGTAAAATTTTAAGGTTAGATGCTTTTGCTTATTTACATAAAGAAATTGGGCAATCAAACTTTTTTAATAAACCTGGTACTTGGCAGTATTTAGAGCGTATTAAACAAATAGCAGATAAAAAAGATTTAACACTTTTACCAGAAATTCATGCAGAATACGGCATGCATTTACATGATGAAGTAGCCAATGAAGGATATCAAATTTACGATTTTTTCTTACCAGGATTAACTATTCATACCATTGAAAATAGTAATAGTAAAGCACTTATAAAGTGGGCTAAAGAAATCATTAGTAAAGGCTACAAAACGGTTAATATGTTAGGTTGTCATGATGGTATTCCTGTACTCGATTTAAAAGGCAAATCTGTTAATGGTTATTATAATAAAGGTTTGCTTGAAGACGAAGAGATTGAAGCCATTATGAATATAATAATGGAACGTGGAGGCAGAGTAAAAAACCTTTATGATCCAAAAGGTAATAAAATTTCATATTATCAAGTTAACGCAACATTTTTTAGTGCTTTAGGCGAAGATGAACAAAAATTGTTGCTAGCCCGAGCCATTCAAATGTTTATGCCTGGGATTCCACAAGTTTGGTATTTAGATATTTTTGCCGGTAGAAACGATTATGAAGCTGCTGATGCTGGGGGAAGTGCAGGGCATAAAGAAATAAACAGAAGTACTCTTTCAATTCAGGATGTTCAAAACGGCTTAAAACGAGATGTTGTAATTAATCAATTGGAGCTAATTAGATTAAGAAATACTTCTAAGGCATTTTTGGGAACAATAAGGATTAACGAAACTTCAGATAAAGAAATTGATATCAAGTGGATTAATCAAAATGAGGTCGCACATCTTACGGCGAATCTTAAAACATGTAATTTTACTATAAATTATACAGAAGGAGAGGTTACTAAAACTCTTTAATAAATCTATAAAACATTAATTAAAGAGTATATTGAAGAATACTAATGAAAAAACCCTTGAAAATCATGTGATAATCAAGGGTTTAAAAACTTTAAAAGTGGTACCTCCAGGAATCGAACCAGGGACACAAGGATTTTCAGTCCTTT
>NZ_CAXIBN010000259.1:0-2934 GCF_964021735.1 uncultured Wocania sp.
AATTTTTTACAAAGTCAAGTAATAAACAAAGTCGGTATTACAATTTGTAGCTTAGTAATTAATTTAAGTTATAAGTAAAAAACATTCGTGAATTCGTGGTAAAAAAATAGTATCACAACCTAAAAACCTCATAACTTTGATGTACTTGTTTTACAGCAGCTTCGGTACGTTCAGCATGTGTATCACTTATAAATAGTTGCCCAAAGTTTTCATCATCAACTAATTTAATAATTTGTGCGACGCGTTTTTCATCTAACTTATCAAAAATATCATCTAATAATAAAATAGGATTTACCCCACTTTGTGCTTTTATAAAATCGAATTGTGCCAATTTTAAAGCGATTAAAAACGATTTTTGCTGACCTTGACTCCCAAATTTTTTAATAGGATGATCTTCAATATTAAATAATAAATCATCTTTATGCACACCAACACTGGTGTATTGCAAGGCTTTGTCTTTATTTATGGCATTTTTTAAAAGCGCGTTTAAATTATTTTCAAACAAATCGCTGTGGTAAACCAAATCAACTTCTTCATTTCCATTACTAATAGCTTCGTAGCGTGCTTTAAAAATAGGAATAAACGTTTTTAAAAAGGCATTGCGCTTTTCAAAAATTTCAGTACCAAAATCGGTTAATTGATTGTTGTAAATTTCTAAAGTATCAGTATTAAACGTATGATTCAACGCAAAATATTTAAGTAACGCATTGCGTTGTGCTAATACTTTGTTATACTTAATTACATGACTTAAATAGCTTTTGTCGCTTTGCGAAATTACAGAATCTATAAATTTTCGGCGTGTATCGCTACCTTCAATAATTAAATCTCTATCGGCTGGAGATATAATAACTAAAGGCAAAAAGCCAATATGCTCGCTAAATTTTTCGTACGCTTTTCCGTTGCGTTTTATTACTTTTTTTTGTCCGCGTTTTAAACTAATAATTACTTTTTCGGTTTTTTCATCTTTTTCATAGTCGCCATTAATCACAAAAAAAGCTTCGCCATGTTTAATATTTTGAGTAGCTATGGGATTGAAATAACTTTTTCCGAAGGATAAATGATAAATAGCATCTAAAACATTGGTTTTTCCTATGCCATTGTTGCCAACAATACAGTTTATTTTAGTGTTGAAAGTGAAGGATTTACTATCAAAATTTTTATAATTAAGTAACGAAAGTGATTTTAAAACCATACAAAAAGTAACATAAAAAGTATTAAGAAGCTGCGATGCTTTAAAAGGAAGTGCAAATTATTGAAAAATATCAAATAAATACCCTTTTAGTTATGAAGAAAAATTATATTTTTGCGCCACATTAATTATAACGAATAAATGGCGACTTACAAGAAAAAATATAAAGCTAAGAACAAAGCAGAGAAAGAACAAAACATTGAAGATGGCTCAACTACAGCTGAAGTTTTTAACACGCTAGACGAAACAGCATCAAAAACTGAAGCGTTTGTTGCGAAGAATCAAAAATATATTTTCATTATTATTGGTGTTGTAGCTGCGGTTGTTTTAGGATCTTTAGCTTATAAAGAATACATAGCAAAACCAAAACAGTTAAATGCTATGAACGATATGTTTCAGGCTCAAAAATATTTTGATCAAGCAGTAAATGGCGTAGCAAAAGATTCGTTATTTAATTTAGCATTAAATGGTGGTGAAGGTAAATTTGGAATGTTAGATATTATTGAAGAATACAGCGGAACACCATCTGCAAACTTAGCAAGCTATTATGCTGGTACAGCTTATTTAAAGTTGAAGGATTATAAAAATGCAGTTGAGCATTTAAGTAATTTTAAAAGTGATGATGAAATTCTAGCAGCATTAGCAAAAGGAAATATAGGTGATGCTTTTGTGCAATTAGACCAAAAAGAGGATGCTTTAAGTTATTACGAGCAAGCAGCCAAATTGCGAAATAACGAATATACTACACCAATGTATTTGCATAAAGCAGGAATTATTGCTTTAGATTTAGGGAAAGCTGATAAAGCATTAACTTTCTTTAAAACTATTAAAGAGGATTATTCTAATTCTACAGAAGCTGCAAATGTTGATGTGTTTATAGGAAAAGCGCAAGTATTGGCAAGTAAATAATACCCATTTAATTATATGGCAACGGTAAATAAAAGTTTATCCGATTACGATAAGACAACAATCCCAAATGCGAGCAAATTTCGGTTTGGGATTGTTGTTTCAGAGTGGAACGATACTATTACAGAAGGCTTATATAAAGGCGCATACGATACCTTAATAGAAAATGGTGTATTGCCAAATAACATTGTGCGTTGGGATGTTCCAGGAAGTTTCGAGCTTATTTATGGCGCAAAAAAAATGCAGGAGCAAATGGTAAATGTTGTAATTGCCATTGGAAGTGTTATTCAAGGAGAAACCAAACATTTCGATTTTGTTTGCGAAGCCGTTTCACAAGGCATTAAAGACCTAAACGTTATTCGAGAAACACCAGTTATTTTCTGTGTACTTACAGATAAAAATATACAGCAAGCCATAGAACGCTCTGGCGGAATACACGGCAATAAAGGGACTGAAGCTGCAGTTGCTGCTATTAAAATGGCAGAACTTAGGAAAAACAGCTAGTTTAATTAAACACGTCACTGCGAGTTTTACTTTTTTGTAATTAGCCTGTGCTGAGCGCAGTCGAAGTATGGCAGTCTGTTTAAAATGAAAAGATTGCCACAGTTATACTTCCTTCGCAATGACGTAATGATTTATATCGGTTTTGTTAACAATTTTTGGCATGTCAACTTCTGTTTTCTGCCTACTTTTAAGTATTTTTGGTTATATATTACTATATTTTGTTTAAACAACGAAAACATAAAACCTTTAATTATCAACCTCGGTTTTCTAAGGAAAATGAAACCGATTCTAATTTAGAGGAGCGTACAGAAAAAGACTTTGTTTCGAGATGGAAA
>NZ_CAXIBN010000260.1:0-2914 GCF_964021735.1 uncultured Wocania sp.
AATGAACATCTCTCATAAAAAAATCCCGCCAAAGCAGGATTCTTTAATTACTGTATAAAATTTTATTTAGTTAATGAATTTTGGTTTTATAACTAACATAGCCCAAGCCCAATTTTGCATATCTGCCACAGCGCTTTTAGGAAGTCCTTTTAACTCATACATCCCATCACTAGCAAACATTTGAGAATAGCCTAATTTTAAAGCGTAACTTTTAAACGCTTTTGAATATACTAAATCTATTTCTGTACCTAAAGCATTTTCTCCACTAGGTAAATCTTGCTCGCCACTAAAGTTTAAGGCTTTAATCATCAAGCTTGAAGTTTCGTTTAATTTAAAGTTTGCACTTACATGAATATCAACCAAACCAATAGAATTTGCATGATTACCTACATAGAAATAATCCATAAAACCATTAAATTTATGGTTGGTACCATACAATGGGAAGAAAGCACCTGTTTCGCCAGCACCTCCATCATTACCACTAATAATTTCAATACCAGCGCCTAAACCAACTTTTGGAGTTGCTTTATATGTAAAATCTAATCCTAACAAACGTGCACCTTTAACATCAACTTCACCTTGACGTTTTCCTGTTTGAACAAACGCATTAAGAGCAGCTCCAAAACTTCCTTTTTTATAGTTTAAATGTGTTCCTAAAGTTTGTAAATTACTAACGCCATCTGGGGCATCATTAACATCAAACTCTTGAAAACCATTGTTCATTAATAACAAACTACCTGTTAGGTTTTCCCAAGATTGTTTTAAATAGGCATACTGCATGGTTTTATATGAAAAGAACCCTGTTGTATTATAAGCTGTTCCTCCATTTACAAAACCTGTAGGATGTGAGTAATCTTGATTGAATGCTAATGCAACATCCAATAAAAATTTATCCTTTTTATATTTGATTAATGCTGCATCATGATTACGCCCTTGCTGTGCCCAATCTAAACCACCAAGAATGCGTTGATCGTCATACGAAATAGCTTGACGTCCTAATTTAGTAGACCATCCTTTACCTAAATTAATTTCAGCCCATGCCTCGAATATAGCAAATGAATTGTTTTGATCGTAAGGTAAAATTTGTCGGTTTTCCCCCCATACTATCACATCTTGAAAACTCAAATAAAATTTATAAGCATCAACTTGATAGCCTGCATTTAATCTAATTCTGGTTGAAATACCAAACCCAGCATCAGCAGCATCTGGTATAATACTACCAAAGCCATGTCTATATTCTGTTCTTGGTCTAAACTCACCATCTAATGTAAATTGAGCTTGTGCAAATTGAAATGTCGCCACCAACATGCAAATTAATACGTATTGCTTTTTCATTTTTAAATCTTTTACAAATATGATTTTATTCATTATTAAACCTGTAAACCTATAGCTTACAGCGTACAAATATATAAGCTATAAATTGTGCAGTATATGATAAATCTCATATAAATTAACATAATAATGTTCAGATAGAAATATATTTATTGTAAATAACTTATTAAATAATTACATTCAATAAAATACCATATAAATCTAATTTCTAGTATTTTAAAATAAAAAAAATAATTAAGATTTTTTCTTATATCGAATTTTACCCAATTCAATACCAATAGCTGTTTTTGCTAATATAGTAAAGATAAAAGCTCCCATAGCCCATATACCTAAAGTAACACCAACTTCTATTTTTGTAGGTAAATATTCTACTATTTTCCCATAAGGCCCAGGTATAAACCCAGGAACAATAAGTCCGAATCCTTTTTCAATCCATATAGCAACAAAAAGCAGCCCGCAACAGAAATATAATACTTTGAGATTTTCTCTTAATCTTTTAAAAGTTAGAATTAAAGTAGCAATAACATTCATTGAAATCGCCGTCCAAATCCATGGTAACAGTGCTGTTTTTCCTTCCAATCCAAAGAATAAGTAATAGGCGCTTTCACTATGATGCGTTGGCGCATAAAACTCTTTAAAGAGCTCCGAAATCAACATAATAATATTAATTTGAGCTGCAACTGTAACAATCATGGCTATTTTTTTGATAGTTTTATCTTCAATCTTAAAAGCGGTAAACGATCTAATAACCGCTAGAACCAAAATAATCAACGCAGGTCCAGCAGCAAATGCCGATGCCAAAAAACGAGGTCCCAACAATGCGTTATTCCAAAACGGACGCGCCTGCAACCCTTGATATAAAAACGCCGTAACTAAATGAATAGCAACTGCCCACAATACCGACAAAATAGCTCCAGGAATATACACTTTAGGGTTTGGCACTTTACCTTGATAACGTCTAAACAAAATATAAAACGGAATACTAATATTTAAAAACAAGTAGCCGTTTAAAACAATCACATCCCAAGTTAGCATCGAATTTGGAAAATTAAATACCCCAATTCCAGGAATCATATGCCAAAGTACAGATGGTCCGCCCATATCGGCAACTACAAAAGCTAAACACATAATAAGCGCAGCCACAGCCAAACCTTCGCCAATAAGTACTGCTTGTTTAAAATCGATATCTTTAAGTACATACGTTGGCATAACTAGCATAACCGCAGCAGCTGCAACGCCCACTAAAAATGTAAAGTTCGAAATATACAAACCCCAACTCACTCGATCACTCATTCCAGTAACGCTCAAACCGTGCTCCAACTGTATCGAGTAGCAATACATACCAGCAAGCATAACAAACGTTAAAGCACCCATCCAAATATTATATTTAACAGATCCTTTTGTAGTAGCATCAAGGCTATCAATAACTAAACTTCTAAAAACTTTTAAGCGTCTCATACAATTTTATTATAACTCTTGGTTTTATCTTTTTTTGGCGTTACCACAAGGGTCGGGCTTTCCGTTACAAGTCCTCGCTCCTCCTACGTCGGGCTGTGGGCTTTCCTCTACAATCCCTAACGCA
>NZ_CAXIBN010000261.1:0-2780 GCF_964021735.1 uncultured Wocania sp.
GCTTCTTGTATTGCACCGTGTTTAGAATGGTATTGCTCATTCCATTCCGGTAAATGAATGGTTGATGAGCCATCGGCCGTTATTACAATTTTGCGCTGCAAACTATTGTTTTAATAATACGCCGTCGGCTTCAAAAGAATAGGTTCTTTTAGGCTCAGTTATACTTGCAATTTCTTCGGCTGTTTTACCTCCGTCTTCAGCATAATGGCGTTGCTCATCAACTGATACCTCTTTTACAAAAGCTTTACCGTTTATAATAACTTCTTTTCCAGCAATGTCTTTAGGCATAAAAATAGCATAATCTTTAAATTTAACCATAACTTCTTCATCATTACCCAAATTCAAAGTCATCCAACATCCTTTTGCTTGACAAACCTTGTTTACAGTTGCTGTTATTTTAGAGTTTATACTATCTCCAATATTCATAGTTTTATAATGCGATGCCATAGATGCAGCTTCAATAGCATCATCAGCAATTATAGTATTTCCGAAAGATGTGTACTCTATTTTTTCAACTTCAACGAGTTTTTCTTGTGGTTTTTCATCTTTGTTTTTACAAGAATTTAACATAAATACACAGATAATTATTAAGGTAATTGATTTCATTGTATATAATTTTCAATTTTAAGCGATTTGTTACAAATATATCATTTTTTAATTACGTTTTTACTTAAATTTGTACCATAAAACAACTCAAATTATGAATGCTTTAATCAATGATATAGAGGTTATAAAAACAAAAACGACAAAAATTAATGATGTAGATTTTGACCATTTAAGCTTTGGAAAAACATTTTCTGATCACATGCTAGAATGTGATTATAAAGATGGTAAATGGCAAGCACCAAAAGTAGTGCCTTATGCGCCTATTACTTTAGACCCTTCTGCTAAGATTTTTCATTACGGACAATCGATTTTTGAAGGTATGAAAGCTTATAAAGATGAAGCTGATAATGTATTATTGTTTCGTCCTTTAGACAATTTTAAGCGATTGAACATTTCTGCAAAACGCCTTGCTATTCCTGAATTGCCAGAAGCTTACTTTATGGAAGGCTTAAAAGCACTTTTGAAAGTTGATAGCGATTGGATTCCTAAAAGAAATGGCAGCTCATTATACATAAGACCTTTCGTTTTTGCTACTGGCAAAGGCTTTCATGCATCGCCAGCAGACGAATATAAATTTATAATTTGTACCGCCCCTTCAGGTGCTTATTTTGCTGGAAAAGTAAAAGTTTTAATTGAAGAAAAATATTCGCGTTCTGCAAACGGTGGTGTTGGTTTTGCTAAAGCTGGTGGTAATTATGCTGGACAATTTTATCCAACGCAATTAGCCATTGAAAAAGGCTACCAACAAGTTATTTGGACAGATGACAATACACATGAGTATATTGAAGAAGCTGGTGCTATGAATATTTTTGTTCGTATAAATGATACTTTAATAACTGGACCAACTAGCGACAGAATTTTAGATGGTATTACCCGTAAAAGTATTATTGAATTAGCGAAAACTGAAGGTATTCCTGTTGAAGTTAGAAAAATAACAGTTAGCGAAGTTGTTGAAGCTGCTAAAAATGGTACATTAAAAGAAATGTTTGGTGCTGGTACTGCTGCCGTAATTTCTCCAATAGCTGGTTTTGGATATAAAGATGAAGATTTTGATTTACCAGAATTAGAAAACACCTATGCGAGTTCTTTAAAGAAACGCATTACAGATATTCAAACCAATAAAGCTGAAGATCCATTTGGGTGGCGTTATAAAGTTTAGTACTATTCCTAGCCTCTTCCAAGGGGAAGGGTTTTAAAAGCAATAAAAAAAAGAAACCAAAATTGGTTTCTTTTTTTTATTTAAACGTCAACCTGAACTTGTTTCAGATTCTTATCAACATGCGATTCTGAAATAAATTCAGAATGACGAAAAGGGATTATATCTATTTATCCAAAATAGCTTCAATATTTGGTTTAAAATAATTAGGCCCTTTTAACACTTTACCATCTTCACGATAAATGGGTTGTCCATCTTCTCCCAATTTACTCATATTACTGCGTTGAATTTCATCAAACACTTCTTCAATTTTATATTGCATACCGTGTTCAATAATAGTTCCACATAAAATATAAAGCATATCACCAAGTGCATCGGCAACTTCAACTAAATCATTATCATTTGCAGCTTCTAAATATTCTTCATTTTCTTCTCGCATCAATTTATAACGCAACATATTTTTAGACATTCCTAAATCTGCTTTTGGTGTTTCTCTGTGCCCTATTTTAAAAGCAGCATGAAAAGCTTTTACAGCTTCAATTTTGTTTTTCATAAATAAACTATTTTTTAATTTCCTTGAAGAAGGAAATCTTTAGTGTTTTCATTAAATTTGCCTAAAAATAATGATATGTTTAGTAAAGGTCAAATTGTTTTCGGTGTTTTATTTTTTATTGTCTTTGCTATCATTATTGGCTATACTTATCGCAAAGATTTAAACCTACATAAACGCTTTTATAAAGGAAGTATTTGGATTTTAATTGCCTTTATTTCTTTCATTCTATTTATTGTTGCTATTAAATTCTTTTTGAAGTAAAACTATCTCAGAACAAATATCTGAGTATTTAAATACTGATTATCAATTAC
The DNA here is from genome assembly GCF_964021735.1 of uncultured Wocania sp. Classification (NCBI taxonomy): domain Bacteria; kingdom Pseudomonadati; phylum Bacteroidota; class Flavobacteriia; order Flavobacteriales; family Flavobacteriaceae; genus Wocania; species uncultured Wocania sp. The sequence goes on from NZ_CAXIBN010000261.1 coordinate 2,627, forward strand.
TAACACTACATCTGTTTTTTTTGCTTTTTATCTGGCATATCTTTTTAACACATATTTTCTTTCTAAATTAATTGATAAATATACCCACTATTGGGTATTTTTTATTGTATTCTTTTTATTGAAGTTTGTAATATTATTAACCATAAAACCCTCA
>NZ_CAXIBN010000262.1:0-2744 GCF_964021735.1 uncultured Wocania sp.
AATGAAAATTAGGAAAGTCCTTTAACACCTTTCTAATGGGGTATGCAATAGAATCTGGCTCTAATCCGCCAGTAGAAACTTGATATAATAAAGGCTGAAAATTGTGATAATTATTCTTATCTAATAACACCACTTGAACCTCTTGTTTTGATAATTTTTTAGCTAAAGCAATGCCTGCAAAACCTCCACCAATTATAATAATTCTCGGAAAACTTGTTCTAGGTATATTCATATAATAAAACTTGCAGCGTAAAGGTACTATTAAAGATGTAAATTTATAGGATTCTAAATTCTTTATTCAAATTCGATTTCGTAAATTCGTAGCTTCAAAAAACGACTTAAAATTTTACAGATGAAATACGATATTATTGTACTTGGAAGTGGTCCTGGTGGTTATGTTACTGCCATTAGAGCCTCTCAATTGGGTTTTAAAACTGCTATTGTTGAAAAAGAGAATTTAGGTGGTGTATGCTTAAATTGGGGTTGTATCCCTACTAAAGCCTTACTAAAATCTGCTCAGGTATTTGAATATCTTAAACATGCTGGCGATTACGGATTATCTGTTAAAGATTACGATAAAGATTTTGACGCTGTAGTAAAACGAAGCCGTGGTGTAGCTGATGGCATGAGTAAAGGTGTACAGTTTTTAATGAAGAAAAATAAAATTGATGTTATTGAAGGATTTGGTAAACTAAAACCTGGAAAAAAGATTGATGTTGATGGAAAAGAATATAGCGCAGATAATATTATTATAGCTACTGGAGCACGCTCTCGCGAATTACCTAGTTTGCCTCAAGATGGTAAAAAAGTAATTGGATATAGAGAAGCGATGACCTTAGCTAAGCAACCTAAAAAAATGATTGTGGTAGGATCTGGTGCTATTGGCGTTGAGTTTGCTTATTTCTACAACTCTATGGGAACCGAGGTAACTATTGTTGAATATTTACCAAACATAGTACCTGTTGAAGACGAAGATGTATCGAAACAATTAGAGCGTTCATTTAAAAAGAGCGGTATAAAAATTATGACTTCATCTGAAGTTACAAAAGTAGACACCTCTGGTAATGGTGTTAAAGCTACAGTAAAAACTAAAAAAGGAGAAGAAATTCTAGAAGCCGATATTATTCTTTCTGCCGTAGGTATTAAATCGAATATTGAAAATATTGGTTTAGAAGATGTTGGTATTGTAGTTGATAGAGATAAAATTTTAGTGAATGATTTTTACCAAACCAACATCCCTGGGTATTACGCCATTGGCGATGTTACTCCTGGGCAAGCATTAGCACATGTCGCTTCCGCAGAAGGAATTTTATGTGTTGAAAAACTTGCAGGACAACATGTTGAAGCTTTAGATTACGGAAATATTCCAGGTTGCACATATTGCTCGCCTGAAATAGCATCAGTTGGTTTAACCGAAAAGCAAGCTAGAGAAAAAGGTTTAGATGTTAAAGTTGGTAAATTCCCTTTCTCGGCATCTGGAAAAGCAAGTGCTTCTGGCGCAAAAGATGGCTTTGTAAAAGTTATTTTTGATGCTAAATATGGTGAATGGTTAGGATGTCACATGATTGGTGCTGGCGTAACCGACATGATTGCTGAAGCTGTTTTAGGACGTAAATTAGAAACCACAGGACATGAAGTTTTAAAAGCAGTGCATCCGCATCCAACAATGAGTGAGGCGGTTATGGAAGCTGTGGCTGATGCTTATGATGAAGTGATACATTTGTAAAAAAGCTCCATCTAGCCTCCCCAAAGGGGAGAAACCCTTACTCAAACGAATAAAAAAATGCGATTCATTTTTGAACCGCATTTTTTATATCAATAATTGTTTTACCCGAAAGAGTGAATATTCCTCCCCTTTGGGGAGGCTAGGTGGGGCTTTAGGCTTTGTGTTTTAAAAACTCTGAATAGCCAATTCATAACTTTGCAAACCAAACCCAAGAATCACACCTTTGGCATTTGGTGATATAAAAGATTGATGTCTAAACTCTTCTCTATTAAACGTATTAGAAATATGTACTTCTACTACCTCTGTTTCAATGGCTTTAACAGCATCACCAATACCTACAGAAGTATGTGTATAAGCAGCAGCATTTAAAATAATACCATCATAACTAAAACCTACTTCGTGCAACTTATCAATTATTTCACCTTCAATATTCGATTGAAAGTAATCAATTTCAACGTTAGTGTATTTTGTTGTAATCTCATCTAAGAATTCAGTAAAAGATAAACTGCCATAAATATTAGGTTCTCTTTTTCCTAAAAGATTAAGGTTTGGACCATTGATGATGATTAGTTTTTTCATGATAATAATATAAAAAAAATTATTTAGCTTTGATTATGTCTATCTGTGTCGTTTCTCCAATCTTTAAATTTGATAACGCTTTTATATCATTTTTACCATCATCAAACTCTACAACAACGGTATTAGGTGATATATTGCCCTCATTATTTGCTTTAATTAAAATAGAGGTCTTATCTTCAATTAAATTTATAAAAAAAACGTTTTTATTGTTCTTTACTTCAAAATTATTAATTAATAACTTTCCATTTGAAGAAATTGAAATTTTATCACCATCTTCTTTACCTCCATCATAAACAGTTAACTTTATTTTTTTAGATTTAGAGAATACACTTAAGGTTTGATTTTTTCTTAAAATATTCATGTTCAATGAATCCATCATCTTTAATGGATTAATTTTACTTTTTATACTATCTGCAATTTTTTTAGACTTATTTATTTT
>NZ_CAXIBN010000263.1:0-2724 GCF_964021735.1 uncultured Wocania sp.
GGCAGTTTCTTAAAAAAAAGACCTGTTAGGTTTTTAAGCCTGACAGGTCAGAATTAGTTATCATATACTATTACCTATTCCGTAATACCTTCTAAATCAAACATAAAAGCATAGGTTAATGCCAATATTTTATAACGTTCAAAACGCCCAGATGCACCACCATGACCTGTTTCCATATTACAATCCATTAATAATAAGTTATCATCGGTTTTTAGTTCACGTAATTTAGCAATCCATTTTGCTGGTTCCCAATATTGCACTTGACTATCCCAATATCCTGTTGTAATTAAAATATTTGGATAATCTTTGGCTTCCACATTATCGTATGGAGAATACGATTTCATATAATCATAATATTCTTTATTCTTCGGATTTCCCCATTCATCGAATTCAAAAGTAGTTAATGGAATAGTTTCGTCTAGCATCGTTGAAACTACATCAACAAAAGGGACTGCTGCTATAACACCATTCCACATGTCTGGTTTCATATTTAAAACAGCTCCCATTAATAAACCACCGGCAGACCCTCCGTAAGCATATAAATGATTGTTATTTGTATATTTTTCTTCGAGCAAATACTTACCAACATCAACAAAATCTGTAAATGTATTTTTCTTTTTTAATAGTTTTCCGTTTTCATACCAATCTCTTCCCATTTCTTGTCCGCCACGAATATGAGCAATCGCATAAATAAAGCCTCTATCTAATAAGCTTAAGCGTGTAGAACTAAAAGTTGGTTCGGTACTGCTTCCGTAAGAGCCATAAGAATAAAGTAACAACGGGTTTTTACCATTTTTTTCAATACCTTTTTTATAAATTAATGATACAGGAATTTTAGTACCATCGGTGGCCGTTGCAAATAATCGCTCTGATGTATAATTATCTATTGCAAAAGCAGGATCGATAACTTCTGTTTGCTTTAAAAGTAATTGTTTCTTCTCATACATATTGTACTCATAAGTACTATTTGGTGTGGTTAAAGAACTGTATGTGTAGCGTAAAACATCCGTATCAAAATCTAAATTAGAGGTTGTTGCAGCAAAATATGCTGGGTCGTTAAATTGAATGTAATGATCGTCTGTTCCATCCCATTTCATAACTCTTATAGTTCGCAACCCCTCTTTTCGTTCTTCAGCAACTAAATAGTTTTTAAACAAGTCCATACCTTGAAAATATATATTATCTCTGTGTGGAATTACATCTACCCAGTGCTCTTTTTCTGTTTTATTTACTGGTGTTTTAACCAATTTAAAATTTTTAGCATCCTTATTAGTTCTTATATAAAAATGGTCTTCAAAATGATCGATGGTATATTCTAAATTTTTTTCTCTTGGCTGAATAACTTTCCATTCACCATGTGGAGTATTGGCATCTAAAACTCTAAATTCTGTAGATAAGGTTTGAAAACTCCCTATAAACAAATAAGCCTCAGATTTTGTTTTACCAACACCACATCTAAACGTGTCATCTTTTTCTTCGTAAACCACAGCGTCTTCAGATTGATTAGTGCCAATAACATGTTTTAAAATTTTGTTTTGACGTAAGGTTTGAGGATCTTTTGTAGTATAGAAAATAGTTTGTCCATCATTTGCCCAAGTAGCAGTACCACCCGTATTACTAAGTTTGTCTTTTAATAACTCTCCAGTTTCTAAATTCTTAAAATAAATGGTGTATTGGCGTCTAGAAATAGTGTCGATGCCAAAAGCTAGCATTTTATTATCTGGACTTACCGAACGTCCGCCAAAACCATAATAAGAATAATCTTTTGCCATTTCTGGTCCGTTGAGCATGATTTCTTCTTTTGCGCCTTCTTCTAGCTTTTTTCTGCAATACAAAGCATAATCACCACCTTCTTCAAAACGTGTATAATACGAATAACCGTTATTGTTTACTGGAACAGATTGATCGTCTTTTTTTATACGCCCTACAATTTCGTCATACAATTTATCTTGAAGATTTGTAGTATGCGCCATGGCTTTACCCAAATAATCGTTTTCTGCATTTAAGTAATCTAGTACATCTTGCGTTTGCTCGTCTGGTGTTTCAGCATTCTTTTGTTCGTCGCTTAAACGCATCCAAAAATAATTATCGATACGGATATCACCATGAGTGATTAACTCTTTAGGAATTTTTTTAGCAACTGGAGATTCGAGAGACATATGTGGTCTTTCAGTTTCATTTGATTTACAAGAAGAAATCATAATCGTTAAAGTTAAAAAAGCGTAAATAGTATGTTTCATAATTTAGTGTTTGTCAAGCATAAAGGAACGAAAATAAGTTTATAAAATTTGGAAGAAATTTAAAATTAACAATTAAAGAGTGTTTAATATTTTAATAATAAAGTTTATTTATTAATCGACATTCAAAAAAACATCCAATTTATCACAATATTTATCTTCTCTAACACAAAGAATACTAAGAGTTTCAATCATTAACCGATTTAACTCTTTATCATTTGGTCTTATACTATAAGCCAAATTAAATTCATAATAAGCTTCTAATATTTTATTGGAAAGCAATCTATTCTTTCCAGATCTCAATAAAAAATGAAATGCATCATTATCTAAAAATATAAGCCTCTCATTTTTAATATAAGTATAGTTGTTAGAATACAAAACAAATTTTTTAGTACAAATTTTAATTAAGAACACTAAACTTATAAAAATTATAATTCCAAGAAAAGCATACTTGAATTTACTTTCTTTAATATGAGGTTTAATTTTA
>NZ_CAXIBN010000264.1:0-2684 GCF_964021735.1 uncultured Wocania sp.
TGCACCAATCCTTTTTTTTCAAATCTAAAAAGCGCTGTTCCGTTTTCAATTTTAGCTCTACCGTAAAGTACTTTTTTTACGGCATCATTATTATCAAAATGGAAGTTAGTAACAGGTAAATCATGCCTGCAATCAATACAAATGGTGTCTTGGTTATCATTCAATAAGTTAAGACAAGCATAACATACTTTTGGGAAGAATAAATTGACAAGTGATTTAAACATTTTGTGAAATCGAGGATTATTACCAAAAATCAGTCTCAAATACACGAATATAAATATTTATTAATGAATTCGTCACAAATTTTAATCAAGAACGCCTTTAGTTTAAAGCGGTTTTTTATTTTTGCACCTATGGCAAATCAAGACGATAAATTTAAGAAGGTAATATCGCATGCAAAGGAGTACGGATATGTATTTCAAAGTAGCGAAATTTATGACGGTTTAAGCGCAGTTTACGACTATGCACAAAACGGAGCCGAACTAAAGAAAAACATACGTGACTACTGGTGGAAAGCCATGGTGCAAATGAACGAAAATATAGTGGGTATTGATGCTGCTATATTTATGCATCCAACCACTTGGAAAGCTTCAGGGCACGTTGATGCCTTTAACGATCCATTAATTGATAATAGAGATTCTAAAAAGCGCTACAGAGCCGATGTTTTAATTGAAGATTATTGTGCTAAAATTGAAGCTAAAATTGATAAAGAAGTGGCTAAAGCAGCAAAACGTTTTGGCGATGCTTTTAATAAAGAAGAATTTGTTTCTACTAACGGACGTGTAGTTGGGTATCAAGAAAAAATAAACAGTACGCTTTCTAGGATGGCAAAATCTTTAGAGAATGAAGATTTAGTTGATGTTAAAGCACTTATTGAAGAATTAGAAATTGCAGACCCGTTAACAGGAAGTAAAAACTGGACTGATGTTAAACAGTTTAACTTAATGTTTGGTACTAAGTTGGGTGCATCGGCAGAATCTGCTATGGATTTATACTTACGTCCAGAAACGGCTCAAGGTATTTTTGTAAACTTTTTAAATGTACAGAAAACAAGTCGATTAAAAATTCCGTTTGGAATTGCACAAACTGGAAAAGCTTTTAGGAACGAAATTGTTGCAAGACAATTTATTTTTAGAATGCGTGAGTTCGAGCAAATGGAAATGCAGTTTTTTATAAAACCTGGTACGCAAAAAGAATGGTACGAACACTGGAAAGAAGCACGATTAAAATGGCATCTATCTTTAGGCATGGGCGAAGATAATTACCGTTTCCATGACCATGAAAAGTTAGCACATTATGCTGATGCCGCTGCTGATATTGAGTTTAAATTCCCGTTTGGTTTTAAAGAATTAGAGGGTATTCATTCACGTACCGATTTCGATTTAAAAGCACACGAAGAATATTCAGGAAAAAAATTACAGTATTTTGACCACGAAGATAATGCAAGCTATACGCCTTATGTTTTAGAAACGTCTATTGGTTTAGATCGCATGTTTTTAGCAGTATTTTCAAATTCATTGCAAGAAGAAGAACTAGAAAACGGAACAACACGTACCGTTTTAAAATTACCAAGTGTTTTGGCTCCTGTAAAAGCAGCTGTTTTACCATTGGTTAAAAAAGACGGATTACCAGATATTGCTCGTAAAATTATAGATGATTTAAAATGGGATTTTAATGTAATTTATGATGAAAAAGATGCTGTTGGACGCCGTTACAGAAGGCAAGATGCTAACGGAACACCTTTTTGTATTACGGTAGATCATGATACTTTAGAAGATAACACCGTTACTATTCGTCATAGAGATACTATGGAGCAACAGCGTGTTAAAATAGAAGATTTACGCGCTATTATTAAGCAAGAAGTCGATGTGCGTTCTTGGTTAATGAAAATGTAATATAGAAAGTGTTTTGTCATGCTGAACTTGTTTCAGCATCTCATTTATAATAATTCAAAGCCAAAACAATTGTTTTGGCTTTGTACTTTAAATACTTATTTGTCTATCAATTTGTTGGTCTAATGATATAAACGTTTCGGTTCGCGACACCCCAGAAATTGATTGAATTTCTTTATTAAGCAAATGCATTAAGTGTTCGTTATCTTTACACAATATTTTAATAAAAACACTCCAATTACCAGTCGTGTAATGGCATTCTAAAACTTCTGGTATTTTTTTTAACTGCCTTACCGCTTCAGGGTTACTCATGGCTTTATCTAAATAAATACCTATAAAAGCCATGGTGGTATAACCCAACACTTTTGGATTGATAATAAATTTTGATCCCGAAATTAACCCCGATTTTTCAAGCTTCCGTAAGCGTTGATGAATGGCCGCACCAGAAATACCGACGCCCCGTGCAATTTCTAATATTGGTGTTCGGGCATCTGCCATTAAAGCCCTAAGTATCTTTTTATCGATACCATCAATATGGATGTTTTGATTTATAACTTTCATTAATAAATTATTTATGTCATTTCCTTGAAGAAGGAAATCAAGTAGTTTTGTTTAATTTTAAAACATAAAAGTAAGGATTTGATTTTAAATTGAAAGGAGGTTTTGTGTAAGCTTTATAAAACTAGCTGAAACATTTGATTTGAATACTTGCTTGACTTTGTCAGAAAAAAAACATAACTTCGTTTAACGGCGGATATAAACCATATTAACAAACAGTTTATATCCGATCAA
>NZ_CAXIBN010000265.1:0-2677 GCF_964021735.1 uncultured Wocania sp.
TTAAATATGAAACCTTTTGAACCAAAAGTTGATAATTTTAGTAGTGTTATGGCTTTGTTTTTGGAGCGTTTAAAAGGGAAATAATTAATTATTTAAAATATCTAAAATAATTGGTTTTAAACCACTAAAAAAGAATTCAACGGCAATCACCATAACTATCAATCCCATTAGTCGCATCATAACGTTTATTCCAGTTTCACCCAAAATTTTAATTATTCTTGAGGAGCTGTACAGTATTAAATAAGTAAGTAAAATAACTATAAAAATTGAAAAAATTAGAACACTTTTTTTTTCAATAGTATTTGCATCTTCCATCATTACTATAGCATTCGTTAAAGCTCCAGGGCCACATATCATAGGAATAGCTAAAGGAGTTACAGAAATATCGTTTACATAGGTTTTGATTTCTGAGTCTTTTAATTTCACCTTTCCTAATCTAGCTTGTAGCATATCCATTCCCATTAAGAAAAAAATAACGCCACCAACTATTCGAAAACTATTTACGGATATTCCAAAAAAATTAAATAGCAATTGTCCAGAAAAAGCAAAAATTATTATTGTAATAAAAGAAACGATTGATGCTTTTTTAGCAGTTTTTGTTCTATGGCTTTGATTTAAATCGGCAGTCATCGTCATAAAGATAGGCATAGTACCAAAAGGATTTATTAAAGTAAAAAACGATGTAAATGATAAAACTCCAAAAGCTACGATGTCGCTCATTTTGTTGAATTTAAAAATTTTGTTTTAACAAAAGGAATGCTTTATTTTAAGATTTGTAATTTTATCATACAATCACGCATCATTTTATAAGTCCGCTCAATATCAGCATCCAATCCAATAGAAAAACGAATTAATCCATCGCTTAAGCCCATTTCTCTTTGCTCATCTTCAGGAATTTCAGATGATGTTGAGCTTCCTGGGGCAGAAAATAATGTTTTATAAAACCCAAGGCTTACTGCTAAATATCCTAAATTTTTTTCTTGCATCATTTCCATAAGTTCGTTGGCTTTTTCTAATGTTCCAACATCAATAGTTAGCATGCCTCCAAATCCGTATTTTTCATTCATCATAGATTTGAATAATTTATGTGAAGAATGAGATTTTAAACCAGGATAAACCGTATTTAAACCATCAGCTTCAAACTTTTCAGCTAAAAAGGCAGCGTTAAAACTGTGTTGTTGCATTCTAATATGTAAAGTCCTTAAATTCTTTAGAACTGAAGAAGCTCGTAAACTATCCATTGTAGAACCTAAAAGCATGGAAGCACCGTCATTTACATTGCGTAAATCATTTATAAAATTTTGAGTACTGCAAACTACGCCACCAACCGTATCGCTAGAACCGTTAATAAATTTTGTTAAACTATGAATAACCACATCGGCACCTAAAATGGCAGGGGAAATTGATAATGGCGAAAATGTGTTATCAACCACTAATTTTAAATTATATTTTTTAGCCAAAGCTGCTAACCCTTTTATATCGGCAACTTCTAAAAGTGGATTGCTAACCGATTCGCAATACAAAACCTTTGTCCTTTTTGTAATTGCTGCTTCAACGACATCTAACTTTGTTATATCGGCAAAGGATGTTTCAATATTAAAACGTGGCGTAAAGTTTTTTAGAAAAGCATAGGTTCCACCGTAAATAGTTCTGCTTGATACAATATGATCGCCAGTGCCGCAAAGTTGTAACAAAACGGATGTTATTGCACCCATGCCTGAGGCTGAAACATTTGCAGTTTCAGTGCCTTCCATGGCAGCTAAAGCTTCGCCTAAATACAAGTTTGAAGGTGATGAATGTCGCGAATATAAATAGCAACCATCTGCATTTCCTTCAAAAGTGTCAAACATGGTTTTTGCAGATAAAAATGTGTAAGTAGATGAGTCTGATATAGAAGGGTTAACACCTCCGAATTCACCGAAATATTGTAAATCTTGAATATTATTTGCGGGTTTAAAAGCCATGGTTAACGAGTTTAGTTGTTTATACAAAACTCAATCTATTTAGATTATAAAACAACATAGTTTTTATTATTTAGAAAATAAATCTAAATTAATGATTAAAAATAGATTTATAATTTATAATCTGATAGTTATTTTGGTATCTTTATGAAAATTTTTCAATTATGGTTTTTGATGATATAGACAAAAAGCTCTTATTTTTTTTACAAGAAGACAGTAAACAAACTAATAAAGCGCTTTCAAATAAATTAAACCTATCAGTTACTGCGGTTTACGAACGTATTAAAAAGCTTGAAAAAGGAGGGTGTATTAATAAATATGTTGCGCTTGTTAACAAAGAAAAAATCGATAAATCTTTTGTGGCGTTTTGCCATATAAAATTAGAAAAACATAGTCAAGATTTTGTGGTTAGTTTTGAAAAAGAAGTCAACCGATTAACAGAGGTGTTAGAGTGTTATCATATTAGTGGCGATTATGACTATTTACTAAAAGTATTAGTAAAGGATATGGCGGCTTTTAGAGAATTTATGGTAAAAAAACTAACCACAATCAATCATATTGGTAGTACACATAGTATGTTTGCTATTAATGAAGTAAAGCATACCACAGCAATTAATATGTAATAAAGTTTATGAAACCTGTTTTATACAGGGGAGTGTTTTTTATTTCAGTCTAAAAAACCACCGTCTTTGACGGTGGTCATGTTTTAAAGGCTG
>NZ_CAXIBN010000266.1:0-2602 GCF_964021735.1 uncultured Wocania sp.
TTGAAGTAATTTGTTAATTTCATTCTTAGAGATTTGTTGTATGCCTACAAATTTTCTTCGGTTATTATCTTTATAAATAGCACCATTAAGAATACTGTTTAATAAATTAAAAGATTTTTGCGCTAAACCTATTTCTTGATACACCAAAGCTAAATCTCTGTACGATTGTGAATCTTCTGGTCGCAACTTTAATACTTGATTGTATACATAAGCTGCTAAACCATAGTTATTGGCTTCTTCTAATTTATAACCTAAAACTCTTAAAAGTTCGTAATTATCAAAATCTAATTCAGCAATATTAGTTAATATTCTTAATTCGATTTCTTTATTATTCCATGTTTTAAAATAATCGTACACATCAATATAATAAGCTGGGATGTGTTCATATTTTTCTCGTTGAGATAAGTAGGCTTTATAAGCGTCTTCTAAAGATTTTGAATTATTTAATTCAACAATATATGATGCTTTTAATGTTTGTGGTTTTACTTTTAATCGTCCTATATATTTATTACTTTTATCTCTTGAATTATTAAAACTACGTGCTCTATTTCTAGTACTATTATTAAACTTACTCGTTATAATAATAACGCCATTTGCTGCTCTACTGCCGTACAAAGCTCCAGCAGAAGCACCTTTAAGTACCGTTATACTCTCAATATTATTAACATCAATTAAATCATCAACATCACCACTTACTAATATGCCATCAATAACATATAACGGTTGGCTGTTTCTGTTTAAAGACGAAATACCTCTTATAACAATATTAGAGCTAGCACCTGGAATATTTCTAGAATTTACTTGTAAACCAGCAACTCTTCCTTGTAAAGCATTAGCTATATTTCCATGATAACCGTTGCTTATTTCTTCACTCTTAATTGTTGTAACCGAACCTGTAAGGGATTGCCTTTTTTGTGTAGCGTAACCAACAATAACAACTTCATCCAAATGTGCAGAATCTTCTTGCATAGAAATATTTACTATAGATGAATTCCCTATTGTAGTTTCAAGGGTTTGCATGCCGATGTAGCTAAATACTAAGTCTACACCTTCAACCGCATTTATTGAATAATTGCCATCAAAATCGGTTTGTGTTCCTGTATTAGTACCTTTTACACGCACATTTACTCCAGGCAACGGTAGTCCAGAATTGTCTAAAACTGTTCCTGAAATATTTCCAGAATTGGATGTTTGAGAAGTAGCTCTCTCTTCAGTTTGAGTTTTATTTTCTTGAATAGTAACTACCTTTTTACCATTATCTCTATTGATAATTCTATTGTATTCTTCCAGCAATTCTTCGGGCGGCGTAATTTTATATCGTACATAATCCCAAACGGTTTCTAAAACAATTAAAGATGTATGGTTACTAACCAAATTATAAAACATACTATGTTTTACTATTTCATCTTTATTTATATTACTTTCTTGCTGAAGTTCATTTAATTTTTTTTGAGCCCAAATACGTTTTACCAGATTATTTGTAACATCAGATTTTATAACTAAAGTATCTTTTTGAGTAATCTTATTTCCATAACCAAATTGTAAAATCACAGTGTCATTTCGCTTAAAATTCTTACCTGAGAATGAAAAATCTGTTGAAACGGTTGTGGCTTTATTTGGGTAAACTTCCATTTTTTTATTTGAAGATTCATGTCCTAAAAACTTAAAAGGTTGATATATCATTTTATCAACTGATTCTTTAATGGTTATATTTTTTAAATTTATATATTTCCCATTCGTAGCTTCGCAAATGCTATTTAACTCACTATGATTTGCTTTAACAATGCTATTTACAACATAAATTGGCTGACTGGTGTTTACTGCCAAATCACTTAAATTTTTCATCCCATCTGAAAACATTAAAATTTCTTGAGATGAATTATTCAAAAATAAACTAGCGTAAGATGTCCCTCCATCATAAACCGTATGCATTAATGCTTGTTTAAGATTTGACCAGTTTCCATTAGATATTTTATAATTTTTAGTCGATAATATTTGATTACTAAACTTTACTAATTCTACTTTTACATCTTTTAAATGGTTGATATAATTCTCCAAAAATTCAAGTTCTTTTTCTAAATTTCTAGATTTCATCGATAATGATGCGTCCCAATAAATTGTAATTTCATCTGATTTTTCTCTAAGTCTTTTCTCTGCTTTTATAGTTTTATAGATATAGAAATAATCATCAAAAATTATGGTTTTATTGCTGTTATAATATTGTGGAATTTTAATTATTAAAGATTCGCTTGGTGTATAGTTCTTCTTTTCAGTTTTAGCATAAAAATTATTATATAATTCTTTAAATTGAAAGTTATCAATACACCCTTCTTCCAATGTAGGTTTCAATTTTTGATTGAATACATTTACCTCTAAAACAAAATGATCTAAATTCTTTTTAAATCCTAAAGGCAAATGAAAATAATGTGCTTCTTCACTAAAAATTAATTCTTGCTCGTACGACAAAACTACTCTTTTGTAGCCTTTGGCTGGAATAGGATATATTCTTGCTTTGTAATTATTACCTGTTCCTTTTTCTAATAAAACGGGGTCTACACGTTGTCTCACTACTGCTTCAAAAGCAACGCGACCTTGCTCTTTT
>NZ_CAXIBN010000267.1:0-2561 GCF_964021735.1 uncultured Wocania sp.
AATTCCAAGAAAAGCATACTTGAATTTACTTTCTTTAATATGAGGTTTAATTTTAAAAGTCCTTGAATATTTAGGAAGAGCTGAAAAAGAAGGTATGCTCCCTCTCTTAGAAAAAGGTTTTCTAGGGCGTCTATTATAAATCCAACTTTGCATACCAAAACCCATATACCCCATAATGAACCTTTACATTATAAGTGTAGAGTTTAGAATAAAAGTTACTAAAAAAGCTTTTTTAATTTTCAACAGCCTTCAAAGAATCAATCTGTCTTTGTAACCTTTCAATCTCCTCAGCTTTTTTATCAATCATAGGAATAACTATAGTTGAATCTGAAACCTGATTAACAATATCAAAGCTTTTTGTCTCTTCAGCAAAATAATAGCCAATACCTTCGCTCGACCTCCAAGCTTCATTTAATTGGTCGTAAACCGTTTTATCCCATTTACTTGGGTGTTTTACATCAATCCAAATAACATCGCGGTATTCACTGTCAATAAGCACTAAATCAGGTGTAGCCGAACCATCAAACTGTCCCGCATCTTTTTCGCTAATAGCAGAAACGGTACCTAAAAAGAACATGCGCTTTCTACCTGCAATATCTTTAATATAAGGTCTGAATTCTACTGGCGTATTGGCTGTCCAATCATACTCTTTTCTCGATTCTTTAACTTTTAATGGCATGGCAGAAACTCCTGCATAGCCTTGCTTTTTGGAGGCATGGTCGTAATAATATAAGGCATCACTTCCGTCTGCAGGAATAAACACACTAAAGGTTAAACTGGTGCGCTCCTCTCCCACTGGCTCTAACCCAAACCAATGGTACAAACCACTATAAGCATTAGAATTGGTATCGGAAAAATCAAAATCAGTAACAAAAGGTTGTTGGTTTTGGTCTTTTGGTAACTCCGGTATTTTAACTGCTGTTTCCATATTCCAAGGCAATGGATCACTAAATCCTCCTAAAAATTTTAAAGATTCTGCTTGTAGTTGCGATACTTTTTCTGCCAATGTATTTTGCCCATTCAAATACGGATAGTTTTTCATTTCCTCTGGACTTATATAAGTGCCTTTTCCTATTAAAATACGCTCTATATAATCACTAAAATCGTGTTCGCCATTATTTACAACCATAACACCACCAAATGTTGGATACGGAAACAAAAAGCCTTTCCATTTAATTAAACTGACCACTTGCACCCATTGTCCTGTATCGTTTTTCATATAAAACGTATCACTAGGCTCCATGGTAAATAATTGAAAAATATTGAAACGTTGTACAACAGCGTTATAGGTGTTTCTACTAAACTTTAAAGATTCACCAATTGAAAAGGTTACAGGAATTCTATTTTCGTTTGAAAACCTTGGAAATGGCGTCGTACTAGATACCGAAAATACTTCTTCGGTATTATCGGTTATGCCTTGCCAAACATATTTCTCTGTTGGCTGAATGGCCATCGTCCATTTATTCTCACCGTCAACACGAACTAAATGTGGTAACGAAACATCTTTAGTTTCTCCAACACTTTCGTTTGCCATTGATGAAATATTTTGTAATGGTTGAATGCGCTCATTTTGAGTTAACGGTAATTCGTTAATTTCTATACGATTCAAATTATTAAAAACATTATAGGTTTTCATGTAATCGTACATTTTAAAATGCCAACCGATTACATATAAGATTCCGAAGAAAACAACTAGCAATCCTAAAATACCAATGCGTTTTCCTGTACTTGCTGAATTTCTAAACTTTCGTAATCCAAAAAATAATACTGTAGCACTTAACAGAATAATGAAAATGAACTTTCTAACAAATAATAATGCAGGCTGATAATCGTCGCGCAAAACAAACAATGCGACTAACAAAATTAATCCGGTAACTATTGTTATGGTTTTTTGTTTTTTTCCTTTATTCCAGTAGTTTTTAATCATCTTATTTACGTTGTCATTGCGAGACTTTTTAAGTCGTGGCAATCTGTTTGTTTATATTTCTAGTTTCAATTTAAAAGATTACTTCGTCATACTTCCTCGTAATGCCACTAACTTATAAAAGCCCTTTGTCTTTTAATCGTTCACGAGCACTTTTCTCCTCAGTTTTTGGTGCTTCTTTTTGAGGTTCAGATGCTTCACCTATATCTGCATCTTTCGTTTTTATATCTTCAATAAAATCCTTTCCTTTCTCAATAGTGTCTTTTACAATATCTTCTAAAGAATCACTCTTTTCATCAATAACTTCACTTGATTTAAATATAAGATTTGCTAAATATGTTCCTACCAATGTGCCAACAATCATCGACGCAAAAATGGAAATGGTAGCAATATCTATTGGAATTAAAAACCTAGTAATTACAATGCCTATTAAAAATAAGAACCCAATAAACACCAACCTGATTATAAATTTTTGTTGATATACAAAGCCTGTTTTATCTGTGGATTTCATTTGTAAGTCCTTAGAATACATCAATTTATTAAAGAATCGATATAATCCATTTCCGTGAGATTCTCGCCAGTAAATTAATGCTCCAAATAAAACGGATCCAATAAATATGATTAGTTCTAGTGTCAT
>NZ_CAXIBN010000268.1:0-2504 GCF_964021735.1 uncultured Wocania sp.
GATAAAGCTTCTTCGGTATATTCGCTTTGCGATGCTTCAACAATATATTTATAATGTGGTGCTGCATTAGCTAGTAAATCTTTTTTGTAATATAATTGAGCTACGTAAAAATGAGCCTGTAAAGCATGTATTCCGTTAGGAAATTCATACAAATAACCATTAAATTGTTTGATAGCCTTATCAGTATTATTATCTAAATATTGCTTTTCGGCAGCTTCGTAAGTCGCATTATCTAAATCGGCATCGGTAACCTCAACGTAATCCAAGGTTTTTACCCAACGTGCATAATCGTCTACACGACCTAAATCAATATAAATTAAGCGCGCCGTCGCTACTGACTGAACAGCTTCTGGTGTTCCTGGATAATCTCGGGCTACTTTTTTAAACTTGCTTAATGCTTGTTCGTTTTCACTACCATTATAATATACCAACCCTTGCCTTAACAATGCTTTTGAAACAAAAGAACTCATTCTGTACTCGCTACTCAAACGGTCATACATTTGCATCGCTTTTTCTGTTTCATTTTCTTTTACATAAGAATTTCCAAGTTCGTACATCGCATCGTCACGCAGTTTTGACTTTGGGTAAGTTTCTATAAACGTTTCTAAATCCTTTATTTTTTTAGAAGACTGACCAATATAACCTACACTAATTGCTTTTTGAAAAAACGGATAATCTGAATCGATTTCATTCATTTCAATAGCTTTTTCGTATGCTTTTATGGCATTGCTATATTTACTCAACACAAAATAACCGTCGCCTAATCTTAAATAAGCATCGTTTGCTCTTACGCGATCTACATCTCTACGAGATGCAAACTGATTAAAATAAATAGTAGATTGATCGTATTTTTTTTGCTTGAAGTAAGTATATCCTAAATTATAATCAATATTAAAATACTCTGGTGTTTCTGATGCGTTACTTATGGCATCAAACTGCTTAAAACCTACTAAAGCATCATCATAATTTGTTAAATTATAATCCGCTTCAGCTTTCCAAAAGGTTGCTCTAGCTGTATATTTTGGGTCTCTTGGTTCGCTTAAAGATTGATCGAAAAGAGATTCTGCCTCCAAATATTGTGTGTCATTATACAATTCAATACCTCTGTAAAATGCTACTTTTTGATAAGCAACCTTATTTTCAAAACTCTTTTTTCCTTCTAATAACTTTAGTGCTTCTTTATAATTTTTAGAAGTAATATACGAATCAATTAAAAGTGTTTCAATCTCTTCTTTATAAGGTGTTTCAGGGTATTTATTTAAATAACCTGCTAACACTTGAGGTGCAGACTGGTACGGGTTTCCTATTTCGTAACTAATTTTAGCATAATTTAACCACGCATCTTCTTGAATTTTTAAATCGAAATTCATTTGCGACGCATTTCTAAAGGCATTTAAAGCCTGTTGTTTTTTATCTAAATGAATATAACTTTCTCCTAAATGATAGTAGGCATTTTGAGCGATTGAGTTATTACCACCAACAATTTTATTAAATTCCGAAATAGCATTTTCGTAATCTTTCTGCTTATAATAGGCATACCCCAATTGATAAAAATCGGTATTATTCCACTTTGCATTTCTATCTCGTTTTCCTTTTTTGCCTTTATATTCAGTTAAATACGGAATAGCCTCGGCATACTGTTCTAAATTAAAATAACTTTCGCCTATAATTTTTGAAAGTTCGGATACTTCGGCCTCATCACTTGTATCTAGTCTGTCTTTTGCCAACTCGATGGCTTTTTCAAATTTACCAAGTTTAAAATGTAAGTCGGCTTGATAATACGACAGCTTTTCTTTATAACGCTCTTGGTCGCTTACTTGATCGAAATACTCGTTTGCTTTATCGTAATCATCACCTTCATAAGCCATAAAACCAATATAATATTTAGCTTGCGAACCGTATTCTGGAGAATTTTCAACACGTGTTAAGTACTTTTTTGCTACCTTATATTGTTTAACTGAAAATGCAGAATAACCATTATTGAAATTGAATTTTTCTTTTTCTTTTTTGGCTAAAGCGTCTTCGTTTACTTTATCATACCATTTTCTGGCGTGCGGATATTTTCCGTTTGTAAAGTAATAATCGGCAACATCAACAAACGCTGTGTTTCGCTTTGTGCTTGTTGGGTAATCTTTTACAAAATCTTCTACCAACTTATCTGCTGCTTGTTGATTAAGTCTTACTGCGCAATTGGCTATGTAATAAGCGCAATCGGACTGCAAGATTTCTTCTTTTGTATCTTTTTTAATACTTCTAAACAGAGATTGAGCAGCGAGATATTGTTGGTTATTAAATAATGAAAGGGCTTTTTGATAGTCTACCAAATTACTTGTATAAGTGGCAGACTGTTGTGCCATGATTTGGAAACTAAAACTTATGGCTACCAAGAGGGAAACAATATTATTTTTAGTCATTAACGATTCGTTTTTTTAATTTAAAATCAAAGATAATTTAATATAAATCTTATAACGTAATAATCGTGCCATAATTATAAACCGAGTTAT
>NZ_CAXIBN010000269.1:0-2499 GCF_964021735.1 uncultured Wocania sp.
GCAGATTTAAACTGCTCTAAAAACCGCACATCATTTTCACTTAACAAACGAATATCGCCTATTTGATGCAACAACATCGCGATTCGATCGATACCAACTCCAAATGCAAATCCTGAATATTGTTCGGCATCAATACTGCAATTGGTTAATACGTTTGGATCAACCATACCGCAACCCCCAATTTCCAGCCAACCGGTTCCTTTGGTTATTTTGTAATCGGTTTCGGTTTCTAAACCCCAATACACATCAATCTCTGCACTTGGTTCTGTAAATGGAAAGTACGACGGGCGCAAACGTATTTTACTTTTACCAAACATTTCGGTTGTAAAATATTGCAAGGTTTGTTTCAAGTCTGCAAAACTCACGTCTTTATCTATATATAATCCTTCAACTTGATGAAAAAAACAATGTGATCGTGCCGAAATAGCTTCGTTACGATATACTCTACCTGGAGAAATTGTACGAATAGGCGGTTTGTTATTTTCCATGTAGCGTACTTGCACAGAACTGGTGTGTGTACGCAGTAAAATATCTGGATTGGTTTGTATAAAAAAGGTATCCTGCATATCGCGTGCTGGATGATATTCTGGTAAATTTAATGCTGTAAAATTATGCCAATCGTCTTCAATTTCTGGGCCTTCGCTTACATTAAAACCAATACCCGAAAATATATCTATAATTTGATTTTTTACGATAGAAATAGGGTGGCGTGCACCTATTTGAATAGGTTCGCCTGGGCGTGATAAATCGCCAAAAACACCTTTTACTTCTTCTTTACTTTCTAGTTCTGTTTTTAAAGCGTTTACTTTATCTTCAGCAGTTTTTTTAAGCTTGTTTATGGTTTGACCAAATTCTTTTTTCTGGTCGTTTGCTACATTTTTAAACTCAGCAAAAAAGTCGTTTAGTAATCCTTTTTTACCTAAATATTTTATACGGAATGCTTCAACTTCTTCTTTAGATTGTGCTTTAAAGGCTTCGGCTTCGGCTATAAGTTCTTTTATCTTATCTATCATAACGTCATTTAAAAAATGAATGCAAATTTAATCAAAATATCGTCATTACGAGGAGTAAACGGTGAAGTAATCTTTTTAGAAGAAACAGATTGCCACAGCAAATAAAAAAATTTGCTTCGCAATGAACGTAAAAAGCGAATTGGTTAGGGATTGAACGGTTCGACTGCGCTCACCGCAGGCTAATTGTTTGAGCTCCTCGTAGAGAGCGACTAGTGAAAGCCCGACCCTTGCGGTAATGCCAAAATTATTTATACGATATAATCGGTTTCTAAAAAATAGTTTACAATGGCTTCTTTCATTAATATACTTTGTTCGCCTGCTTTTAAGTGTGGTAAAGTTTCTAATGCTTTGTAGTGTGGCCAGCCATCGTTATCTACAAAATCGAGTTCGTAATAACCATAAGGCACGAGTAGTTTACAAATGGCAATGTGCATTAAATCTAGTTTTTGGTCTTTTTTATAAGTTCTGTTCAACTGCCCAAGTTCTTGCACACCTATTAAATAAATAATGGCGTCGAGATCTAAAATGTCTCCATCTGCAAATTGGTCGGATAGTTTATTAACTACCAAACTCCAGCGTTCTTTTAATTGTTCGTCTCTTGACATTAAATATGATATAAATAGATGATACCCAATTTATACTGAAATAAATTCAGCATAAGAAATTGGGATTAGTTCAACCTAAAATATTAATTATACAATAAACGCTTATTAATATTAGTTTGACTAATTTAAAGTTGCAAAGTTAATAAACCTAAGTGTGACTATTATTTTATATTTGTTTAAATTGTTTAATTATGAATGTTATAGATATAGTTTTGGCTGCTTTAATTTTATTTGGCCTTATTCGTGGTTTTATGAAAGGGCTTTTTGTTGAAGTGGCATCTCTTATTGCTTTAATTGCTGGCGTTTATGGCGCTATACATTTTAGTAATTTTGCTGCCGATTTTTTACAGAGTAAAGTAGATTGGAATGAGAAAACTATTAATATTACAGCATTTGCAATAACCTTTGTAATTATTGTTTTAGCTATTGCTCTTGCTGGAAGAGCACTTACTAAATTAGCAGATTTTGCTGCATTGGGAATTATAAATAAATTTTTAGGTGGCATTTTTGGTGCTTTAAAAATTGCACTTATTTTAAGTGTCGTTTTAAATATTTTTGACAAAATGAACAGCACCATTACATTTGTTGATAAAGAAAATATAAACGATACCGTACTTTATAAACCTGTGAAAGAATTAGTGCCAATGATTTTTCCGAATATATTAACCCCTAAGGAAGATAATATTACTCCTAAAAATGAAACTTAATACATAATTAGGTTTTCTATTAGTTTATTTAACTCTAGTTGAAAACACGTTCCGTTAACTAAATCATCAATTTTTTTTAATTCATTATAGCTCATCGCAAAGCTTGTTTGCGCATTTGGAACTTCTAATAACATAAATTTACACGAATTTTGATTGCTGCATTCATTACATTTT
>NZ_CAXIBN010000270.1:0-2494 GCF_964021735.1 uncultured Wocania sp.
CGTTTCTTCATATGGCGGTGTTACGGGAGTTATTCCAAATTACGATGCCATAGGTAATGATAAATTATCTTGGGAAAATTCTGAGCAATGGGATATTGGGTTCGAATTAGATATGTTTAAACGACGTTTAAGTATTAGTTTTGACGCTTACCATAAACAAACGGATAAATTATTTTTTGATGTTTTATTTCCAGGATATTCTGGTTATAATGCCGCAAAAACCAATGTAGCAGGTATTTTAAATTATGGTTGGGAAACTTTTTTAACCTATCATGTTTTTCCTAGAACGAACGACTTTCGTTTATCATTTGATGTAGGTTTTAGTCAAAACAAGAATTATGTTACCAAATTACCTAATGGTAATAGAGATTATACAGGAGATGGTTATGGTTATGTGGTAGGTAAACCAATTAACATATACCAATTATTTATTAATGACTATATCATTGATGATTTAAGCCAACTGCCTGTAAATCCATACACAGGTGAAGCTTTAGCCGGTAAAAGTGCTTGGGCAAATATAAGACCGGGCTTTCCTATTTGGAAAGATTTAAATGGTGATTATATTTTAAATGAGACCCACGATCTTCAATTGGCAAGAGATTTTTCTCCAACCCCAGTTGTACAAGGTTCGTTTAACTTAAACGTAAAGTATAAAGGATGGTATTTACAAGCCTATAGTCAATTTTCTTTCGGTGCAGATATTTTAAATACTGTACTAAATAGTTATATGGATTCTTATGATAGAAGTGGTGATGGATGGGCAACACAAGGATTGGCTGATTTAAGTGGTTATTCTTTTTGGGATCAGCCGGGTGATGGTGCTGCTGGAGCACGTTATCCAGCACTATATCCATCAGTAAATAGCTTAGGTGCATTTTACGGATTTAGGGGCAATCAGTCCCTGTGGATAGAAAGTGGTGATTATTGGAAAGTGACCAATGCATCAGTTGGTTACACTTTTGATAAAGGCAACTTTTTAAAGAACATTGGGTTGAGTAGATTGCGTGTGTATGGTTCTGTATTAAACCCATGGATGTGGCAACGCTCTAAAGCTGTTGTTGATGCTTCTTTGGTAGATGCTACAGGGCGAACGTTGGGTAATGGATATCCTCAGGCGAAGACATTTTCAATAGGTATCGATGCAAAATTTTAATTTTAAAAATAAGAAAATGAAAAACATAAAAAAATATACATTTTTTACCATGATCATATGTTTATTCAGCACTTATAGCTGTACCGATATATTAGATCAAGAACCTGTAAGTATTACACATCCCGCTGTTTTTTGGGACAGTCAACCGAATGCAGAACAAGCGTTAGCCGGGAGCTATGGTTTATTCAAATATGCCATTACCTATCAAGCTAATTTTATTTACTGGGGTGAATTACCAGGCATGACTTTTATGAATAGCCGTAACTGGATTTCAGATTACATAGAAAACAGTGGTAACTATGTGTTGGCCTATAGAGATAACAGTCGTAACTGGAAAAACTTCTATAGAGCAGCGAACTGGGCATTAACCATTGAAAAATATGTGGCTGATATGCCTGATAATCTTTTTACTTCAGTTGAAGAGAAAAACAGAATAATTGGTGAAGCAGCTTTTGTCAGAGGACTCTCTTATTATTGGATGGCTCGTATTTGGGGAGATGTGCCTATTGTTACCGAGTCGGTAGAATCATCAGACCAATTACTTGGTGAAGATTTTCAATACAGTATAAACAATAGAAGCAACTAATAAAGCTATAGGGTTATTAGAATATTCAGCTCCAGGCAACACAAATTGGGCTATTACGGCTAACAGAGGGAGTGCAGAAGCTTTAAAAGCAGGTTTAACCCTTTGGTATGCCTCTAGAGATAATAACAATTCAGATATGGTTCAACAATCTATTGAAGCTGCAACATCTGCAATTAATAATAGTGGTGCTGAATTAATCGATTACGTAACCGAAGGTAAAGATGGTTTTGATGCCATGTGCATCGGTCAGTCAAAAACAGGTTTGTTTGAAATTAATGTAAGTGCTGATATGAACGAATCGTTTAGAATGGAAAGTAATGACGGTCATTATACCGGACTTACATTGAATTACCCTATTTGGAAAACTGAAAATACGGGTGTAGCTCCAACTATAGATCCAGATTTTTATGGAAAAGAAATGATGAATGAAGATGATGATAGAGAAAATGATATCCGAAAAGAGTTGTTTTTCTATGATTACGAAAGCAGTAGTAACTCATTTCCGTTAAAATATTCGCATTCATCTGCTGATCCTAATTCTGAAGATGCCTATGCTCTATTTTCTGAGTCTAACATTGTTTTATTTCGTATGGCTGATATGTATTTGTTAAGAGCAGAAGCACAAGCAAGGTCAGGTGCAACAGGTCTTGCAGTAGCTGATTTAAATATGGTTAGAAGTAAAGCGAATGTACCTAATTATACAGGAGCTACTGATGATGATGCTTATGATTTAGGCGGCACCTCTGGCCGAT
>NZ_CAXIBN010000271.1:0-2458 GCF_964021735.1 uncultured Wocania sp.
ACATACAGTTTTTTTACTCTTACTCTTAAAGCATTGTTGCCACTTGTTACAGACTAGCGGTAGCGGGGGCAAAGAAAAGTTCCGTTTCAATAAACTTTATCGGTTGTTAAACTAAGTTATCATTTTTTTTCTGACAAAGTCAAATAAGTCTATCTTTATAAATACTCCAAAAACAAATCTCTAGAAATCTCCTCTGCACCTAAACTTTCTAAATGTTTAGTATATACTTGACAATCTATAAGTTTGTAATTTGTGTTTTGTATAAACGTTATAAAACCTGCTTTACTGGCATTACTTTCTTTGGTGAACATGCTTTCTCCACAAAATACATTATTGCCTAAATCTACGCCATATAATCCTGCTACTAATTTCTTGTCTCGCCAAACTTCAACGGATTTTGCATAACCTAAATCGTGTAAATTTATATATGCTTCAACCATACCATTAGTTATCCAAGTGCTTGCTTGTCCGTTGCGTTTTATTTTAGAACATTCCGTAATTACTTCTTTAAAAGCTTTGCTAATTGTAACCGTATAATCACCATTACGCAATATTTGTTTCATGCTTTTTGACACCTTAAGCTTTTCTGGAAACAATACAAATCGTGGATTGGGAGACCACCATAAAATAGGCTCGTCCATTTCAAACCACGGGAAAATACCGTTTTTATATGCGTGCAACAAGCGCTCGACCGATAAATCGCCACCTATGGCGAGTAGTCCGTCTGCGGTGGCTTCATCTGCATTTGGAAACCATATATCTTCGGTTAGGAGTTGCATTAAAACAGTTTGTATAAAAATAAAAAACCTCAACGTTTTAATGAACATTGAGGTTGGTAAATTATAAACCTTTCCGTCTTTTGATTCTTTATGAAATCAAAATTCATCTTTCCTTAAAAAAGAAATTAAAAACGGCCTAGAAAGGTAAATCGTCGTGATCGTCTTCTTTTAAATCTCCAGCAGGCTCAAAAGCATCCATTGGTGGTACTGGTGGTAAGTTTTCACCAGTGGCTTCAGCTTGTAAAGCTTCAATTCTCCAACCTTGAATTGAGTTAAAATATTTGGTTTCCCCTTGTGGATTAACCCATTCTCTACCGCGTAAATTGATGCTTATTTTAACTTGTTGCCCAACTTGGTAATTGTTTAATAAGTCTGTTTTATCTTGAACAAACTCCACCATAATATGCTGCGGATATTGCTCTTCAGTAGTTACAACTATTTCTCTTTTTCTAAACCCATTGCTTCCAAAAGTTTGAGTTTCTCCTACCATTTTAATTCTTCCTTGAACTTCCATTTAATCTATTATTTATTCTTAATTATTATTCTTTTAATTTCATCTTATCTTAAGACAACAATATTTTCCATGCACTTTCAACATCTCCAAAGCTTAAATAATTTCGTGCTAATTTATGTTTTTGTCTATGTGTTGCCGTTTTTATGTTTGGGTAACGTGCTCCTAAATCTTTTACAAATGCTTTAACGCTGTCTTCGGTTGGCAACCTTTCAATATTTGCTAACATGCCTAAATCGTTTCCTGTTAAAACCATACTGTTTTTTACAAAATCAGGAAAATTATCTACACCAATACCTAGTGTTGATAATGGTTTTGGTATTTCAAAAAACCCTTTTTTAGCACGTGTATAATAACTCCCACCTGCTCTGGCTACTAAATCTAACTTTTGTTGATTTATTACGCCTTCTTCATTTAAAACATCATCATCAATATGCAATTTTACAACTTCGCATATAATTAAATTTCCTGCACCCCCTTCTGTTCCTAACTTAACAATTTCGTTGACTTTACATTCAAATTGCACTGGTGATTCAGCAACACGAAACGGTTTTACAATATCCGATTTTAACATAGTTAAACCCGCTTTTTCAAACTCATTTACACCATCGGCATACTCTGTACTGCTTAATGACATTTGATGAACCATATCGAAATTCACCACATTTATAACTACCTCTTTAATAGCCTCGGCATTTTGTAACGTATGTTTTGTAGTGTTATCTCGAACACGACGCGCCGGCGAAAAAATCATAATTGGCGGATTTGCACTAAACACATTGAAAAAACTAAATGGCGATAAGTTTGGGTTACCGTCTGCATCTAAAGTACTTGCAAAAGCTATAGGTCTTGGAGCTACTGCACTTAACAAATAGCTATGTAATTTACCTGTTGAAATATCTTTAGGTTCAAACGACGTCATTAAACTTTTTTAATTTCAACAAAACTAATCAAAAAAAACATGATAATTTAAACTAGTTTTCAACATAAGTTTACCTCTGTCAACAATTTATCAATATTTGCTATCAAAGAAAATGTAACTAATCTCGTAATCAATTAAAACCGATTTACTAACAACTTGCGCAATAATATTAACAGATTTGCATTATATTACAAGTTAAATTAGTAGTTGATGATTTTTACCGAATACAAAAACACTTTTAGATGG
>NZ_CAXIBN010000272.1:0-2455 GCF_964021735.1 uncultured Wocania sp.
GTAATTTTTCTATATTATTTAATACCATAATTATGTGTATTAGTTAATTTTTCTCGTATCGTTTTTCTTGCTCTCGATAAGTTTACTCGCACTGCTGTATTATTCATATTTAGCATTTTTGCAATCTCATCGTAATCGTATTCTTCAATATCTCGTAATTGAATTATCATGCGTTGTTGCTCTGGCAATTCTTCAATAATTTTGGCTACCCAATTAACACTATCGTTTAATTCAACTTGTTTTTGTAATGCTGTTTCTTTTGCTTCATAATTACTATGTACAATTTTTAAATTCTGTGCTTGTTTAGATTTTAACTTATCAAAACAAAAATTCTTTGTCATTGTCATCGAAAAAGCTTCAACATTTTTATACTCAGCAATTTTGGCTTTATTATTCCATAATTTCAACAGAACTTCCTGCGTTGCATCTTCAGCCTCTTCAGTAGATATAAGTAGTCGTTTCGCTAATCGAAATACTTTGTCCTTAAAAGGCATTACAATTTTTAAAAACTCTGTTTGAGTCATTTTGGTTTGGTTTAGTTAAACAACCTTATTTGGGCTGTTTGATATTACGACGAACAACTATTTGTTTTGTTACATCATAAATAAAAAAAATAAATATTTGGGCGTAACCCTGCGCTTCGAGTACCTCAGCGACCGTCGGGTCGGGCTTTTCGCTACAAGTCCTCGCTCCTACCTCGCTGTGGGCTTTCCGCTGCAATCCCTTACGCGAGCCTATCCGTTAAGTTTTTGTAAATCTCTATTTTCATCTTAATTTATAAAAGCCATACAATTACATTCAACGAAATTTTATATGTTTATTTTTTATTAAACAATAATGTAAGTAAATTTAGGGTTTTATAGACTACTTATATAAAATAATGCTATGCGATATGTAAAAGCCCTAGTTCTAATTCTTATAGTTTCTTTCTTTACTGTAAGCTGTTTTGAAGATAATGACGACAATTTAATCTCTGCAAGTCAAATAAACGATTTTGTTTGGAAAGGCATGAATTCTTGGTATTTTTGGCAACAAGATGTCCCAAATTTATCAGATGAAAAAGACGATAATAATGCCGCATACACGTCTTTTTTAAATTCTGTAAATCCCCCTAAAGATTTTTTTAACAGTTTAAGATATCAAATTGGTATAACCGACAGATTCTCTTGGTTTGTTGAAGATTATATTGTACTACAACAACAATTTCAAGGGATTTCAAAATCGTTTGGTATAGATTTCGAACCAGTCCAAATAAATAATAACGGTGATGTTATTATCTATATAAGTTATGTAGCAGACAATTCCCCTGCAAAAACCGCTAATATAAAACGAGGCGACATTGTAAATGCCATTAACGGAACCACTATAAATACTAGTAATTTTAGTGAATTACAAAGACAATTATTTGGGGATAACGTTACACTATCTTTTGTCTCTGAAAACAATGGTAGTTTAGAATTTATTGAAGACAAAACCATATCATCTGAGGTTATTTTTGAAAACCCTGTTTACCTTAAAAAAATATTTAACGATATTAATGGCAAAAAAGTAGGCTATTTGGTTTATAATGGATTTAGATCGTCTTACAACGATGAGCTAAACGCCGCTTTTCAAGACTTTAAAAGCGAAGGCATTACCGAATTAATCCTAGATTTAAGACTAAATGGCGGTGGTTCGGTTTCTACCTCGTCTTATTTAGCAAGCATGATTTATGCTAACGCTGGCGAAGATAAGTTTGCAGATTTAAAATTTAATTCGAAACATGAGAATGAAAATGGGTTTTACAATTTTTCAAACAGACTCAATATTTTTAATTCAGATAATGAAAAAACTGGTGAAGAAACCATTAACAGATTAAATACAATTTCCAGATTATATGTGCTTACTTCAAAAAATACAGCATCTGCAAGTGAAATGGTAATTAACGGACTTAAACCTTTTATTACTGTTAAAACAGTGGGAACAACAACCTTTGGTAAAAACGTGGGATCCATTACCTTGTACGACTCTCCTTTATCGGATTATCAAAACAAAGCAAGTGCCAACCCAAGTCATTTAAATGCGATGCAACCCATAGTTTTTAAGATTTTTAATAAAAATGGTGAGAGTGATTACACGCAAGGTTTTGCACCAGAAATAGAGGTTAAAGAATATCAATTTTGGAATAATATTTTACCCTTTGGCGATGAAAATGAAATTGTTTTAAAAGCCGCCTTAGATGATATTAAAGGCTTAACCTCTAAAAGTAGTATTAAAAAGAAAGCCTCTTTTTCTAAAAAAATAGATGCTAAAGTTCTTAGCAAAACATTTGAAAACGATATGTATATTGAAAATGATTTTTTTAATAACTAACAAGCTCTTTTTTTGAATAAACACAAAACCTATTTCAACTGGAGCTCTGGTAAAGACTCAGCTTTAGCACTCTATCATTTATTACAAGACAAGCGTTATGCTG
>NZ_CAXIBN010000273.1:0-2437 GCF_964021735.1 uncultured Wocania sp.
AGTTTAAAATTATAAGATATTGATGGAACGATTCCGAATATTGATAAGCGTGTAGCTTCGTTAAATCCAGTTGTATTATTTTGACTAAAATTTATTGAGGTGGCATTTTTACGATTGTAAACATTATAAATACCAAAAACCCAATGGCTTTGCCACTTTTTGTTTTCTGTTTGTTTTGGCTGATACTTAAAAGAAACATCTAATCGGTTATAAGATGGTAATCTGTTTTTGTTTCGCTCTCCATAGTTAGGAATATTAATACCATTATAAACATATTGACCATTAGGGAATGTGGCTGGTTGCCCTGTTTGAAATAAAAAATTTGAACTAACTTCCCATTTGTCATTCAATTTATAACTACCAGTTAAAGAGATATCGTGTGTTTTATCGTAAGGCGTATTGTACCAATTACCATTGTTAATTCCTATCTCATTTGGTGTTCTGCCCTTAGTTTGTTGTTCAGATTTAGAAAGCGTGTAAGCTAACCAACCTTTAAACTTGCCTTTATTTTTTCTTAATAGAAATTCTAATCCGTAAGCTCTAGCTTTTCCGTTAAGAATAACTTGTTCAATAGCATTATTTGCAATTAAATTTGCACCATCAATATAATCTATTCTGTTTTTTATAGTTTTATAAAAGCCTTCAATTTCTAATGAATATTCATCATTGCTCAAATTTTTAAAGTAGCCTAAAGCAAATTGATCTAATAATTGAGGTTTTATATATTTACCACTCGGAGTCCAAACATCTAGTGGAGTTGGTGAGTTTGTATTTGATAATAGATGTAAATATTGGCTCATTCGATTATAACTCGCTTTTACAGAACTATTTAAATTAATTTGATAAGCTGCTGAAAAACGTGGTTCTAAATTGAAGAATTTTGAAATAACATCATCGCGCTTAAATGTCTCTGTATCGATTGGGTTTGCTTCTTCATAAATTTGAAAATCTTCATTAAAGGTAACAGGTCGATTATTGGTGTAAATATTAAGTTTATCTTGTCCTAATCTATAAAACGAGCTAAATCTTAAACCATAGGATAGAGCTAATTTATTTGAAATTTTATGCTCAACATCTAAATACAATGCGTTTTCAAAAGCGTATTTATCTATAAGTTTAAAAGGATTAATGCCTGAAGTCTCTACAGTTGGGTTTATTTCTCCAGGATTAAACTTGTAATAAATACTATTTAAACCGTATTGAAGTTTTAATTTATCGTTTAAATAATGTTTGAAATCGTATTTTAAATTAAAATTTTGAATGCCAGAAACCCAGTCGAATTCAACAAAATTCAGTTTTAAATCGTAGTAATAATCTGAATAAATTAGAGATAAATTAGAAAATAGTTTATCTGAAAATAAATGATTCCATCTAAAATTTAAAACGGAATTGCCATAAGTGTTTTCAAAAGTGTCTTCAATTCTAAACACATCTCTACCAAAATATCCTGATAAGTAAATGTTATTTCGGTCGTTTATTTTATAACTCAGCTTTGTGTTTAAATCATAAAAATAAGCAATGTTATTAATATCAAAAAGTGGTAAAAATAAATGCGCATAACTTGATCTGCCGCCAAAAAGAAAAGCGCCTTTGTCTTTTTTAATAGGCCCTTCTGCAAGTAGTCTACTCGCAACAATTCCAATACCACCATTTAGGTTAAATTCTTTACTATTTCCTTCTTTTTGATAAATATCTAAAACTGATGAAATACGACCACCATAACGTGCAGGTATACCACCTTTATACAACCGAAGGTCTTTAATGGCATCAGGGTTAAAAACCGAAAAGAAACCAAATAAATGTGACGAATTGTAAATAATTGCTTCGTCTAAAAGAATTAAATTTTGATCTGCCGAACCACCTCTTACATTAAAACCAGATGAGGCTTCACCAGCATTTGTAACACCTGGTAGTAAAGTGATAGCTTTAATTATATCGGCTTCACCTAAAACAACGGGGATTTTTTTTATGGTATTTGAGGTTAATGTGTTAACACTCATTTGTGGGTTTTTTATGCTTAGTTGTTCAATATTTTTAGTTATAATGACTTCATCTAAACTTTCGAGGGAGTTAATTAAGCTTATGTTTTTTGTAATATCGTTGCTTAGCTCAATAGTCTCTGTTTTAGTTGTATAACCAAGGTAACTTATGACAACAGAGTAGGTGCCTTTAGGTAAAGTAATGGAATAAAAACCATATTCGTTAGTGGTTGTTCCTGTCCCAGTTTCTGGAAAGATTATGTTAACACCAATAAGGGTTTCGTTACTTTTTTCTTCAGAAATAATACCGCTTAAAGTAAATTTTTCTTGAGCATTTAGAGAGACACTATATAAAGATAGGACAATAACAAGCCATAACATAAAGTTTTTCATGCAGCAATTTTTTATAAAAATATAAAAAAAGCCCCTAAGATTAGGAGCTTTTAACAAAAGATATG
>NZ_CAXIBN010000274.1:0-2434 GCF_964021735.1 uncultured Wocania sp.
AAAACACGATCGTAATCTTCGCTTTTGCCATTAAATAAATGCTTGATAAACGCTATTTTATCGTTTAGCCCAATGTTGAATCCACCAGTTTTTAATTTATCGTTTAGAGACTTTTTTTCGCTGCCGTTTTGCGATTTAGAAATTGGCTCGAAAACGGGCATATCTTCAAAACCAGAAGTAATGGTTTCTAAATCGTTTTTATGCTGTTTTTGTTTTGGAATGGCTTCTTCAAAAACCGAATCGACTTGCAAGGTTTCTTGTGGCATTTGTGCCACCATATCTTTAATGGTTTCCATTAAAGGCTCTGTAATAGCGTCATCTTCAACATCATCAAGATTAATATATACTTTGTCTTCAACCTCAATATTGTCGCTTACTTTGTTATTAAAGGCGACGTCTAACATACCAAAAAAAGAGGAATCATTCCCAATAGATGGAATATCGTCCTCAAAATTTTCGTGAGCAAACTTTAGTACCGACAGTTTTTCGTAAAGTGCAGAGGCTTCTGCATGCATTTTTATTACGTCTTCTTTTCCTTTTAATTTAAGAATTCTATGTGCTATACTAATGAGTTCCGACTCTAACTTCTTCTTCATTATTTATATTTTTAAAATTATTGCTATTTAGGCTTTTGATTTTTAATAAATTTGCGCCACCTTTATACAAACGAAAAATTCCTTTGTTTTAGTGTTAAAATTACGAAATGTTTCTTGAAAATACAGTAAATCATAAAGAACAATTTGGTTGGATTGAAGTTATTTGTGGCTCCATGTTTTCTGGAAAAACCGAAGAACTCATCCGAAGGCTTAAACGCGCACAATTTGCAAGACAAAAAGTTGAGATTTTTAAACCTGCAATTGATGTGCGCTATGATGAAGATATGGTAGTTTCTCATGATGCTAACGAAATTCGCTCTACACCTGTTCCTGCTGCCGCTAATATCCCTATTTTAGCTGATGGTTGCGATGTTGTTGGTATTGATGAAGCTCAATTTTTTGATGATGAAATAGTACGTGTTTGTAACGATTTAGCTAATAAAGGTGTTCGTGTAATAGTAGCTGGATTAGATATGGATTTTAAAGGAAACCCCTTTGGCCCCATGCCAAACCTTATGGCAACTGCCGAATATGTAACCAAAGTGCACGCTGTTTGTACTCGAACTGGTAATTTAGCTCAATACAGTTATCGTAAAGCCAAAAGCGATGACATTGTACTTTTAGGTGAAGTTGATGAGTATGAGCCTTTAAGTAGAGCTGCTTATTATAAAGCTATGATGCGTGATAAAGTTCGTAGTATGAAAGTTAACGACGCCGAAGAAGTTATTTCTAAACCAAATAAATCAAATGCCTAAAGCGCAAGAAACGGTACTTGAAATTGATTTAAAAGCACTTAAACACAACTTTGAGTATTTAAAATCTAAACTTAATAATAACACCAAATTTTTAGCAGTTGTTAAAGCTTTCGGGTATGGGAGTGATGCTTGCGAAATAGCAAAATATTTGCAAAATCTTAATGTTGATTATTTTGCAGTAGCTTATGTGAACGAAGGTGTTGCACTACGAAATGCAGGCATTACAAAACCTATTTTAGTTTTGCATCCGCAAACTATAAATTTTAAAACTTTAATAGAATATTGTTTAGAACCTAGCTTATATAACGCAAAGGTTTTAAATGAATTTATTACTATCGCTTCCGCGGAAAAACAAAACAATTATCCCATTCATATTAAATTCAACACAGGTTTAAATCGATTAGGGTTTTGGGAAAATGATGTAGATTATATTATTTCAAAACTAAAAAATACTGATGCTGTAAAAGTTAAATCTATGTTCTCACATCTAGCTGCAAGCGAAGATTTGAATGAAAAGGCATTCACATTAAATCAAATAAAAAGTTTTAATAAAACATCAAAAAATATGATTGATGCATTGGGGTATTCACCAATGCTGCATTTATGTAATACTTCGGGCGTGTTAAATTACCCTGAAGCACATTTCGATATGATTAGAAGTGGTATAGGACTATATGGTTTTGGAAATTCTGAAAAAGAGAATAAAAATCTAAAACCTATTGCAACTCTTAAAACTATTATTTCTCAAATTCATCTTATAGAGAAAGGCGAATCTGTAGGTTATAATCGTGCTTTTAAAAGTGATGGTTTTTTAAAAACAGCAACACTCCCTATTGGGCATGCCGATGGTATTGGAAGACAGTACGGTAATGGCAATGGTTTTGTAACAATAAATGGACAAAAAGCTGAAATTATTGGTAATGTTTGTATGGATATGATTATGATAAACATTACAAATATTGATTGCAGAGAAGGTGATGAGGTTATTATTTTTGATGCCAATTATACGGCTGAGGACTTTGCTGAAACCGTAAATACTATTTCTTACGAGTTAATAACAGGCATTTCTCAACGTGTAAAACG
>NZ_CAXIBN010000275.1:0-2405 GCF_964021735.1 uncultured Wocania sp.
AAAAAAGCCTCAACTTCTATTAAGCTGAGGCTTTTTTATACCAGAAACCAAATATGTTTTGTTTAGTTTCCTTTTTTATAATCTTCTAAAAACTTAGCCAAACCAATATCGGTTAAAGGATGCTTTAATAACCCTTCAATAGAACTTAGTGGCCCTGTCATAACATCGGCACCTAATTTTGCACAGTCAATAACATGCATCGTATGACGAACAGAGGCTGCTAAAATTTGAGTATCAAAATTATAGTTATCGTAAATATGTCTAATTTCTGCAATTAAGTTTAATCCATCGGTAGAGATATCATCTAAACGACCAATAAATGGCGATACATAAGTAGCTCCCGCTTTTGCTGCTAATAATGCTTGACCAACAGAAAACACCAATGTTACATTCGTTCTAATGCCTTTTTCTGCAAAATATTTACAAGCCTTAACACCATCTTTAATCATTGGTAACTTTACAACTATTTGGTCGTGTAATTCAGCTAAAGCTTCGCCTTCTCTAACCATGCCTTCAAAATCTGTCGAAATAACTTCGGCACTTACATC
Organism: uncultured Wocania sp.; assembly: GCF_964021735.1. NCBI lineage: Bacteria > Pseudomonadati > Bacteroidota > Flavobacteriia > Flavobacteriales > Flavobacteriaceae > Wocania > uncultured Wocania sp. Next base: position 549 of record NZ_CAXIBN010000275.1, read on the forward strand.
TCCATCAACAATATTACAAATATCAACATAGTGCTTTAAAATGTTATCGTGTCCTGTAATACCTTCTTTAGCCATTAAAGATGGGTTTGTGGTAACTCCATCAAGCACACCAAGGTCTTGCGCTTCCTTTATTTGATTTAGATTTGCTGTGTCAATAAAAAATTTCATTCGTATATATATTAGTTGTGTTTTATGCTTAGAGCGTTACTCTCTACTACAAAATCATTCAAGTGAAGCCATCCTTTTACAAAAAGTAAAAAAGGATGCCATTACTATCGTTAACGCCCTGCAAATTTACAACTTTATAATACTTCAAAAATTATTTTTTAATTAAAATATATTAACAATTGAGTATGATATAAACTGTTATTTAATGGCAATGGTATAAGTTCTTGAAGTACTATCGCTACATAACGAATCATCGTACCTTTCATTACCATCTTCATCGTAATAATAACCGTCTGGTGGATCGACATCTAAATACACCGTAAAGGTATATCTACCGGCTTTGGTGGGTGTGCCCTCAATAAACACTTCTCTGTAATCTATAATCACATCTAAACCATCGGGAATGTTACCGCGCACATCAAAATAATAATTGTATGCATTGTCTTGTGGCTCGTTTTTAATTTCGGCATAAATCTTTTCAGAATAATATTGATTAACTCCACCAAAAGCTAGTTTTTCATCAGATAAAACAGGACGTACATTAATAATGCAGTCTACAACATTTTCGCAATTGGTAAATGTGAAAAAGGAAATAAAAAGCATGGTGAGTAATGATTGTCGCATGATGAAAGATTTTAGAAACAATCAATATCAAATAATATACCATAAAAAATAATTAAGCTTTTATATATTATTTTACTTTGATTAAAAACTAATACAAATTTTATAAATGACTTTTGATTTATTGCCCAAAAATTTTTAAAGTTTATAATGATTCATTAATAGTTTTTCATAAACTTTATCTGGAAGGATTCTTTTAAGCACAATAGAAAATTTTTGCATAAAATCTCCTACTTTATAGTGCCCTTTTGGGGTTTTACTATTTATAATTTTAAGAATAGCTTTAGCCATCATATTTGGGTTACTACCAGAATTAACGTGCTCATTCATTAATTTTAAAGTATTGCCGTACGGCTTTTTATAAGGCGACTCGTTTAAAAGTGGTGCGTGATAACGACCAGCTGCAATGTTAGTAGCGAAATCTCCAGGTGCGACATTAGTCATATTTATATTAAAGCTTTTAAGTTCCATTCTAAACGCTTCGGTTAAAAGTTCTAAAGCACCTTTACTTGCGCTATAAATACCGCGATACGGCAACCCCATGTACCCCGCAATAGAGGTTACATTTATTATTAAGCCCGATTGTTGTTTACGCATTTGTGGCAAAACGGCTTTAATAACATTTATGGGACCAAAAAAATTGGTATCGAAATTGGCTTTAATTTCTGTTTCTGGAATTTCTTCAATAGGTCCTGTAATGCCTGCGCCTGCGTTATTAATAAGGATGTCTAATTTACCTTCTGTTTTAATAATAGTGTTTACGGTTTTGGTAATGGTATCTACCTTTTTAACATCTAACTTTAGTATAGAGAATTTACTATCAGTATAATTTTCTGGACTTCGGCTCGTACCATAAACTACAAATCCTTTTTGGGTTAAATACTCTCCTACCGATTTTCCTATTCCTGAAGAACCTCCAGTTATTAAAACAACTTTAGACATAAAAATTGAAATTACAATAATAAAGCACCAAATTACAAAATTGAAACGATAAGAAGACTTAAATTTAGCGCACAAAAAAAGGCAAGCTACCTACATCACACCGCTACGACCATTTACCTTTGCTGC
>NZ_CAXIBN010000276.1:0-2386 GCF_964021735.1 uncultured Wocania sp.
CGTCAAAATAAATCAATCATGAAAAATCAAAATTTTGTATTAATCTGGTGTTTTTTCCTATTTACTTTATTAAGTTGTAATAAATCTGGTGTTTTTGACGAACCCGATATTGCAGAGCCAGGACCAAGAACTTATGAAAATGTTCAAGAAGATTTTGAAAATATTGATTTTAAAACTGGACATAATGATGTGCAACTAGAAAATCTTGAAAATGATATTTGGAAGTTTAGAGTAGTAATGCCCGATGTAGATTTTACAAATAATAACAAGAGACCTCTAATTATTACTCTACATGGATGCGCTTCATGTGGTATATCTCCTGATTCGCATAAATTTACGGAGTGTTTAGCCGAAGTAGGGTTTGAATCTCTTGATGCCATTATTTTAAGTCCTAATAGCAACGGTAAATTATGGCCTACAATAGAAAATAATGAGCAAGTTAAAACTCTAGTAGATTTGGCATCTACTTTTCTTCCTGTAGACACAAATAAAATTGTAATACATGGTTATAGCGACGGAGGTAATGGAAGCTGGTTTTTTGCTGAAACCCAGTCTAACATATTTTCAGCATCCATTCCTATGGCAAGTCAATATAATACCACAAACAGTGGTGTAGGCAGACAAATACCTATTCCTGTATATGTTATTCATGGACAAGAAGATGCGCTATTCCCTGTAGAAAATGTCGAAAATTGGGTAAATGCTAGTATTGACTCTGGTAGTGATATTACAATGGTTATAGCTCCAGATTTAACCCATAATGAACCTTGCGAATATGCATTCTATTTACAAGATGCTGCTGATTGGTTAGTTAATCATGTTTGGAATTAAATTTAATATAAGAAAAGCTTTAGAATCTGATAAATATATCAGGTTTTTTTATGTTATAAATTAAGTAAATTAGCTCTCAATTAATTCTCCATTATTTATGAAACAGTACTTTTTGTTGATTTAAAATCTTATCATATAAAATAACATGTTTTGAGTGCCTAGTTTGATTTGAGTAAGCCAAAACAGTGAGCGCATTAGAGATTGCAGGGAAATCCCATAGCGAGGCAAGAGCGAGGACTTGTAGAGAAAAGCCCGCCCCTTGGGGAAAGCCCAAATAATTAAAAAAAAAATGTGACTTTTAAACCATTTTTGTATCTAATAAACTAAAGCATTAAAAAAATAATCTTTTTTGTAACAAAATATAACATTTGTACGTATAACTATTGAACGACCTATTATTCACTTAATTAAATACAGGAGCACATTACATGAGACAACTTAAAATTACGAAGCAGGTTACCAATAGAGAAACTGCATCGTTAGATAAATATCTACAAGAGATTGGAAAGGTTGACTTAATTACCGCAGATGAAGAAGTAGAATTAGCACAACGTATTAAAGCTGGAGATCAAATAGCTTTAGAAAAGTTAACGAAAGCTAATTTACGTTTTGTAGTATCGGTAGCTAAGCAATACCAAAACCAAGGGCTTACTTTACCGGATTTAATTAATGAAGGTAATTTAGGCTTAATTAAAGCGGCACAGCGTTTTGATGAAACACGTGGTTTTAAATTTATATCGTACGCTGTTTGGTGGATTCGTCAGTCGATTTTACAAGCTTTAGCTGAACAATCGCGTATTGTACGTTTGCCATTAAACAAGATTGGCTCCATTAACAAAATTAATAAAACGTTTGCCTTTTTAGAGCAAAGTCATGAGCGCCCACCTTCTGCTGAAGAAATCGCAAAAGAGTTGGATATGACAATTAATGACGTAAAAGAATCTATGAAGAATTCTGGTCGCCACGTAAGTATGGATGCACCATTAGTTGAAGGTGAAGATTCTAATTTATACGATGTATTAAATTCTGGAGAGTCTCCAAATCCTGATAGAGAATTATTACACGAATCGTTACGTACAGAAATTGAAAGAGCCCTTGAAACCTTAACACCTCGTGAAGCAGATGTTATTCGTTTATACTTTGGTTTAGGAAACCAACACCCAATGACTTTAGAAGAAATTGGTGAGACTTTCGACCTAACTCGTGAGCGTGTAAGACAAATAAAAGAAAAAGCTATACGTAGATTAAAACATACGTCTAGAAGTAAAATATTAAAAACATATTTAGGATAGTAATTAATTTACGACTAAATTACGACAACAAACAGTTTCACATAACTGTTCGTTTTTTGATTGATGAAAGAACCCGTGGCTGATTACCGCGGGTTTGTTTTTTTATACTATTTTTGCGCATATAAATAACTTATCATAATGAGCACAAAATTAATTGCACCATCAGTTTTAGCAGCAGATTTTGCAAACCTACAACGCGACATAGAAATGATTAACCAAAGTGATGCCGATTGGTTTCATATTGATATTATGGATGGGGTTTT
>NZ_CAXIBN010000277.1:0-2360 GCF_964021735.1 uncultured Wocania sp.
AGCATAAAACTAAATGCATCTTTTTTATTAAAAAAAGCTGAATGAGTTAAGTAATATATTGAATGAGTGAACTAAACGACTGAATGCGTAAACCATTCTTTTTCATATTAAGCACCAGTAGAATTGTAAAACCTCCATTTTATTATAACAAAGAAAGTGCGTAAGTTTATCTATTATAAAGTAGCACATGAAGTTATTAGTTAAATACATTCTTTTTTTATGCCTTGTTTTTAGTGCGAGTTTTATGCTTGCGCAAGAAAAAAACGAAATTAAAAGTTCAGAAAAGCGATTTACGGTTCGCGGTTCTGTGATTGAAAGCGATACTTATAAACCAATTTCTGATGTAAATATTGAAGTTAGCGGAGGTGCATATACCACAACCGATGCTTTTGGCGAATTTAGAATTGAAGCCAAAAAAGGCGACGAGCTTATTGTAAGACACAAAGATTTTGAAACCGTTTACTACATTATTCAAAGTAGCGAACGGATTAAAGTTGAGGTACAACCCAATAGAACAGACGAGTATAGAAGCAAAATTTTTAAATCTAGATCGAATATTCAAGTCTTTAAATCGCTTGTTGACTCAGCGGAAGTGTATTTAAAAAAGGATGCAAAAAAGAGTATTCAGTTTATAGCAGATGCTTTAAAAGATAGCAGATCGGTTAAAGAAAACAGTGAGGCTTACGAGGTTTTAGGCGATGTTTATATGTATTGGAAACAGTTCGATTTAGCAGTTTCTAACTACAGAATAAGCATTCAAAACAGAGCAACTAATGCTGTTAAAATTAAACTAGCAAAAGCCTATCAGCTCAATAAAAACTATCAAGAAAGTCTTGCCACGTATAACGACATTGATAAAAAAGAACTCTCTAATTGGCAGTTGGTTATACTTTATGAAGGCATTGGAGATGTGCATCAAAATACCAAAACTTTAGATGCTGCAATCAATGCTTATACCGAAGGTTTAAAAGTGGCACAAAAGCATTTAATAACACCAAAAATTACGGACTTAAATTCTAAATTGGCTCAAGTATATAATGAAAAAGGCGAACCAGAAAAAGCTAAAGGACTTTTTAATGAATCTCTAAGATTGGCTAACACTCAAAACAAAAAAAGAGGGGTTGAAGAGAAAATAAAAGTAGCCGATTTTCAAAATAATTTAAGTGATTACTCCAGTGAAATTGAATTACGAAAGGAAGCCTTGGAAGCCATAAACGAAATAGAAAGCGATTCGGTTTTCGATAACGAAAGTGCCTTAACACCACAAAAACAAAACTATAAAATCGGTAATGCCTATGCCTTGCAAAAAGACTTTGGGCAAGCCATAACTTATCTTGAAAAAAGTATTGAAGAAGCCGATGATAAAGAAGATTTAATCGTGCAAAAAGATGCCACCAGAAAATTATCCGAAGTATTGCGAGATGCTGGCGAGTTTGATAAAGCGCTAATCGCCTATCAAAATTATGTGGATTTGGTGGACAAAGTCTATTCAAAAAAAGAACAGGAGATTTCGCAAGCGGCACGATTTAGTAAAGATATTGTTAGCAAGCAAAACCGCATTTTAAGTTTAGAGAGCGATAGAGCATTATCCGAAAGTAAATACCAACTTAATATTGAGCAAGCTCGCAGGCAAAAACTTATTATTTACTCGTTAATTGGTGGTGTTTTATTGCTGTTGGTCACGGCATTTTTAATGTTTAAATATATTAAACAACAACGTTTAGCAAATAATTTGCTGGCATTGAAAACCTTGCGCAGTCAAATGAATCCGCACTTTATTTTTAACGCTTTAAATTCAGTAAATAGTTTTATAGCCTCAAATGATGAAAGGACAGCAAACAAATATTTATCAGATTTTTCGTTATTAATGCGAGCCGTTTTAGAAAATAGCGAAGAGGATTTTATTCCGTTAGAAAAAGAAATCGAGCTTTTGGAACTTTACACCAAATTAGAACATTTTAGGTTTAAAGATAAATTTGATTATAGCATTACAGTTGATAAAAATATTGATGTGAACGATTTTGTAATTCCACCCATGTTGTTGCAACCCTATATTGAAAATGCAGTTTGGCACGGATTGAGATACAAGAAAAGTAAAGGACATTTAAACATCGCAATCACACAAACTAAACCAGATGAAATTAAAATTACTATTAATGATGATGGTATTGGAAGAAAAAAATCGAAAGCTTTAAAAACAGAACATCAGCAAAAACAAAACTCAAAAGGCATGGGAAATATTAAAAAACGCGTATCTATTTTAAACGCTATGTATAAAGATAAAGTTGATGTTTTTATTGACGATTTTCAAAATAAAGAAGACAAAGGAACTAAAGTAATTGTAACGCTTAAAAAGGATT
>NZ_CAXIBN010000278.1:0-2340 GCF_964021735.1 uncultured Wocania sp.
TTTTCGGCTTCATAAAACACGTTTAAAGCAACAACCTCTGTAACTATTGGATTTTCATAATGTACCGCAACCTCTTTGATTACAACTTCTGCTATCTCTTTTTGCTTATCATTACAATAAAAAATTACTGAACGGTATTGCGTACCTCTATCTGCACCTTGCCTATTTAAAGTAGTAGGATCGTGCGTTGTCATAAAAATAATCAAGATATCTTCATATGAAATAATACTGGCATCAAATGTTATTTGTACCACTTCGGCATGTCCTGTTAAGCCTGAGCAAATTTCGCGATAGGTTGGGCGCCCAGGAACATTTCCTCCTGAGTAACCAGAGACGACCTTTTCTACACCTTTTACTTCTTGAAAAACAGCTTCTGTACACCAAAAGCAACCACCACCAACCGTAGCAATTTGCAAACTCTTATTATTCATTTATCGCCTCCTTATTAAGAATCATTGATTCTGAGTTGATACAATATCGTAATCCGCTTGGTTCTGGTCCATCAGGAAAAACATGACCTAAGTGCGCATCGCAAGTATTACACATTACCTCAACGCGTACCATACCAAAGGCAGTATCTTTTTCATATTTAATAGCATTTTCCTTAATGGGCTGTGTGAAACTAGGCCAACCAGTACCAGAACTAAACTTAATTGTAGAATCAAACAAAGGCATATTGCAACAAACACAATTATACTTACCAGCATCATGAACACTACAAAGCGCTCCGCTATGTGGGCGCTCGGTTCCTTTTTGCCTTGCAATTCTAAATTGCTCTGGAGTTAATTGAGCTTTCCATTCTTCATCTGATTTTTCAACTCGTCTATCGGGTATTGGGTTTCCTTTTACAGAAAAGCTCATAATATCTTTCCAAGTAATCATATTATTATTCCATTTTATTAATTAATAAGTGCACTTATGAACTTATATATAGTCGATTTAATTGAATTCTCCTTTCAGTTAATACTTATTGCATATGCGCAACTTTATTCCTGTTTTTTTTTAGTAATTTGTAACGTTAAATAAATAATAATCATTCTATGTCAAAATTAGTTAAAAATGCAGAAAAATTCGTCTTTGATCTTTTTAAAGAAGATTTAGAGCAAACCTTTCTATATCATAACTTTACACATACTGATCGTGTATTAAGAAGCACAAGAGAGATTATAGAAAATTCAGAAATTAGTAAAGAAGATGCTGAAATTTTAGAATTAGCTGCTTTATTGCATGATACTGGCTATACAAAAACCAGAGAAGGACATGAGGAGGAAAGTGTTAAAATTGCAACTACTTTTTTAAACAAGCAAGGTGCAAACGACAACACTATTAAAGGTGTTACTGAGTGTATTATGGCTACAAAATTTAAAGACTCGCCAAAAAACGAACTTGGTAAAATAATTAGAGACGCAGATTCGTCGCATTTTGGGAAAAAATATTTTAATGAAGCTAGCGAGTTTTTAAGAAAAGAATTAGAAATTCAGGGTATTGCTACTTACGCTCCAAGTGAATGGGTTAACGAAAACATAAAAGTACTTACTAGAAAACATGAGTTTTACACCGATTATGCATTAAAAAATTGGCAACCTAGAAAGGAAAAGAACCTTGCCAAACTTATTAAAACCAAAAAGAAAAGAAAAAGCAAACTTAAAACAGAAGAGTTAAAGGCTAAATACAAAGCACAATATAAAAACGAAAGCCCAGAGCGTGGTATTCAAACATTTTATCGAGTAGCTTTAAGAAATCATATTAAGCTGAGTGATATAGCAGATACAAAAGCTAATATTTTACTATCTGTTAATGCTATTATAATTTCGTTAGTACTTTCAAATCTAATCTCAAAATTAGACACCAATGAGTATTTAGTATATCCTACAGCTATCTTTACTTTATCTAGTGTCATATCAATGATATTATCAATAATTGCTACAAGACCAAATGTAACAAGTGGAGAATTCACTAAAGAAGACGTAGAAAATAAAAATGTTAATTTAACCTTCTTTGGAAATTTCCATAAAATGAGTTTAAATGAGTACGAATGGGCTATTAATGAATTGTTAAAGGATAAAAATTATGTATACAACTCACTTACAAAAGACCTTTACTTTTTAGGAAAAGTTTTAGAGCGTAAGTATCGTATTTTAAGAGTAACCTATACCATTTTTATGTCTGGAATAATTATATCTGTAATTGCTTTTGCAATAGCAGTAAAAAATAGTCCTGAAGCAGAAGGCGATCTTAAAGACATCCTTCCAGATAAAAAAACATCAATGATTAAATTGGACTCTGATAGAAATAATAATGTTTTTACTTATAGTATTTAGGCTTTGATTTCTTTCATTA
>NZ_CAXIBN010000279.1:0-2269 GCF_964021735.1 uncultured Wocania sp.
TTAATTATCAAAATACCAATTAAATAAATCGGTTCTTAATCCAAAATTAAACCAGACCGTGTTACTTTTAAAAGTAGACGCTGTAATAGCTTCAGGATTAAAATTTCTAAAACTAATATCGGTAAACAGCTTTAAATTTGATGCTGGATTAATGGTATAACCCGCTTGCAGATTGCCGTTAAAGGTTTTTGTTTTTATGCCCTGTCCAACTTCAACACCGGTATCAAAAGGGCGGTCGTTATAGTTTCTAAAAATATCCGAGCCGTAACTAAAATTATCGGTGCCATCGTTAAAATCCAGTCCGCGAACACCAAAAACAAGTTTCGCATCGGCAAACCAACGCTTGTAATGATAACGCCCTATTAATATAGCCTCACTAAAGTTTGCGCCCCATAAATGTGCCATAGATTGATTGTTGTGCCCGTAATTTGTTGCAATCGTATTATGCGAATAGGTGTAAGGCCGTATGCGATTATATTCAAACTGAAGCATCAAATTTTCAACTTTAAATGCATTAAAATATTTAACACCTATTTGATATCCATATTTATTTTTCCAACTTTTTTCACCGCCTTTTATATCACTCAGCGAAAATTCATCTAAAACAAACTGGCTATAAATATTTACATTATCGTTCCATTTATATTTTGCTGATGCTCCAATAATGGCATTACCAGCATCTTGCCCGGTTTCAAATTCAATAGCTCTGTAAAATATAATAGGGTTTAGATAGTTTACATCGAAGCCTCTGTTTTCGGTATTAGCCCAAATTACCGATTCAAACAATCCTAAATTAAAACGTTTTGAAACATTCCAACTTAAATAATGATTTGCCATGTATTTGGTTAAAAACGCACCGTCTTCAGTAACTTCTGGCCGCACATCTTTTAACCACATCCAAGTATTGGTGTATTTTATTTTCCAAAACTTAGTATTTAATTTTAAAAATGGGTGTGGACTAGCCACATCGCTTAACAACAATGAACGATAACCATCACCTATAAAATTTTTACCGTGACCAAACTGAATGTTTATAAACTTAGCTGGCGCATACGATAAATACGCTTCGGCAACCGGATAATCATAAGAATCACTTTTAAAACGTTTTGCAATACCACGCCCTGGAATAATGGCTGGGTCTGGGCCAAAGGCTTTTAAACTTTCAGCATATTGATTAACATATTGTGCAAATCGTCCTTGACTCTCGAAAACTGAGGCATAAAAATTCAGCTTTTTACCCAAACCACCTTGAACTAAAAACCCACGAGTATTGTTATATGTAGAGCTAAAATCTGCATCGGTATCTTTACCAACTTGCAAATCAAAAATAGGATTGATAGTAAACCAATAATCTTCTCCTTGTAATTGCACTAAATGCTCATTCCAAAGCTTTTTACCTGCCCAAGTACTGGCTTCTTTTTTAAGTTTTTGATTTTCAGCTTTAAAATCGTAATAGTTTGAAACTTCCTCATAAACAAATGGTTTTGATGCCGTGTGACTATTGGTTCCGATAAGATTCATATTTCTATCAAACTTTGAATAATCACTATGCGTAAAAGGAATATTTAGTTGACTCGTATACCCTTTATTATCAAAAGCTTTTAGGCTTGTGTTTACACTATCGAACTCTGTTTTTGCCGCGGCTTCTAATTTAGATATTTCGTTAACTTTTGTAACATTTATTGAAACCTTCGATTGATTTATCAATGGTATTTTAATCGCAATGGAATATTGCTTATAAGTCGTTCTTCCATTATAAGTTGCCGGTTTTACTTTTGGCAACAATGCAAAAACACGCTTTGCTTCGTCTTTTAATTCATTATAAATAGCATCAACATAAATCACCTTAAACAAACCTATTGTATCAACCTCAAAAAGTACGGCGATATCACCTTTATAATTCTCATCTAAAGCCTTTTTTGGTATTTTAAAGTTCTCGTAAATATGGGTGAATATATTATTGTTAAAACACTGTTGCAAAACATCTATTTCTACAGCCTCACAATTAGCAAAAACGGGTGGCTTTTCATATAAAAAAGTGTCTTGCGCGCATACATTATATTGAACCAAAAGTATAAGTAGGACAACGAATTGCTTCATAGAATTTAATAAGAATTAATTTTGAGCAGAAAGATACTATATTTTTTAAGATTCCTATTCTTAATAGAACATACGATTTCAATTTCTAAACATGAATAGTTGATTTTGAGAATCTGAAACAAGTTCTGGTCAATAAAAAACCGTTATCAATTAAATTGATAACGGTTTT
>NZ_CAXIBN010000280.1:0-2257 GCF_964021735.1 uncultured Wocania sp.
TAAAAAATTGAATACTGTTGGTATAACCTCTAATGCTAAAACAGCATCGACTGTAATCACAACGTCTTCTTTTGTGTTATTAACAAGGTTTTTGTGTAGTGTTCCGTTTTCAAATAATGGTAAACTTTTACTATGTAAAATAGCAGGATGCGTTTTTGGGTAATGATAAAATGTACTTTCTGTTTTAGACAAATACTCTAAAACTAATTTCCCTGCTAAAGTTCCAGAGGATGTTGTAAGCGATTTTTCTGTTCCTATTTGTTTGGCGAACAAACGTTCTGCTTTATCAAAAATTGATAGTTTTATATTGGAATTTCTGGAACTTCCATAAAACGACCCCCATTTTGTAATGCTTTTTATTAGCGTATTCTGAAAATCAGCATTTGTAGGAAGTCCTAAATATGCTGTGCCACCAAAGTATAAATATTCTTTTTCTTGTATAATTACAGTTCTATCTGGAAAGTTTTCAACAATCATTAATTAGTTAAATTAAAGAAACCCCCGTTCCGTTTAAATGGCTATATTCAACAACCCCATTTTTAATAATTACACCTTTGGCAATGTCTTCAGATAACAACAAGGCACCATCCATATCTACATAATCTAACAGTGGTAATACATGTGCTATCGCAGAAATACCAACCGAAGATTCCGTCATACAACCCACCATAGTTTTCATACCAAGTGATTTTGCTTTGGTAAGCATTCGTCTTGCCGAAGTTAATCCGCCACATTTTACGAGTTTTACATTAACACCATGAAAATGATTATGGCATGTATCGATATCGGCTTCAATTTGACAGCTTTCGTCAGCGACAATGGGCAACACAGATTTATCGAAAACTGCTTTATGTGCATCCCAATCATCAGCTTTTAAAGGTTGCTCTAAAAACTCTACGCCCAAGGTTTTTAAAGCGATGGCGTTTTTTATTGTTTCATCAACTGTCCATCCGCAGTTAGCATCAATTCTAAAAACGGCATCGGTGTGTTGTCGCAAAGCTTCAACTATAGCAATATCTTCTTTTGTACCTAATTTTATTTTATAAATAGGCCACGGCAACTCTTTCATTTTAGCTACCATTTTATCAATTGTATCTATGCCAATGGTATAATCTGTTAAAGGATTATTGTTCGTTTTGTAATTCCAAAGTTCAAAAAGTTTTTGCCCTCTTTTGCGCGCATACAAATCGTTATAAGCCAAATCTAAAGCACATAAAGCAAACATATTATGCTTTAAATACGGATATATATCGTTCCAAAATGTTTCAGGTGTTTTTTCGCTATCTGCTTCTATTAAATGCTTAATGTTTAATAAATCATTCGTCATTTTTTGAACTGTAATGCCATAATATGGGTTTGAAGTTGCCTCACCATATCCGGAAAAATTACCATCTTTAAGTTCAACAATTAATGTAGGTTGTGTGTTGTACGACTCTCTAGAAATTGTAAACGTGTGCTTTAATTTAAGCTCGAATGGTCTTAAAATTAGGTTCATAAATACATTTTATTATATATTGGAAAGTTAATAAAATTATATCTTTGAAGGTACTTTAAAATTAAATTTATGCCATTAGTTACACCATTATCTGCAGACCACGATTTAGAAACTAAAGAACTTGCAGAATTCTTTAATGAAACCTTAGGATTTTGTCCAAATTCTGTACTAACTATGCAACGCAGGCCAGCAATTAGCAAAGCCTTTATTAATTTGAATAAAGCAGTTATGGCCAATGAAGGCAGAGTAACTTCGGCGTTAAAGCGCATGATTGCTTGGGTTTCTAGCAACTCAACAGGTTGTAGATATTGTCAAGCGCACGCCATACGCGCTGCCGAACGTTACGGAGCAGAACAAGAACAATTGGATAATATTTGGGAATACCGAACACATCCTGCATTTAGTGAAGCGGAACGTGCCGCTTTAGATTTTTCTTTACTGGCGAGTCAAGTGCCAAATGGTGTTGATGAAACTATAAAGAAACGTTTATACGAATATTGGGATGAAGGCGAAATTGTTGAAATGTTAGGTGTTATTTCACTCTTTGGATATTTGAATAGATGGAATGATAGCATGGGAACGTCTATTGAAGGTGGTGCTGTTGAAAGCGGTAATCAATATTTAGGAAAACATGGTTGGGAGAAAGGAAAGCATATTTAATTCCTGCGAAGGCAGGAATCTTTTGATATTTATCTGCCTTTTTTAGCCACTAATACACGAATTATTTTTTTGAAACCTTTCCAGAAATGGGGAGGTTTTTTT
>NZ_CAXIBN010000281.1:0-2254 GCF_964021735.1 uncultured Wocania sp.
GCTCATGGCGATTTATTCAATAGGGTAAAGCTTAATCTTAATGGAAATCAAACCGAAACCGTATCCTCACAAGCCCTACTGGAGCAAGCGGCACAAAGCGGGCAATTTACTCCTGCATTGGCAGAGAAAATGTATGATGCCTGTAGATATTTAATAATATGCAGCACTGGGAAGAATCCTCCCAATTTACAAGGCATTTGGACTGGCACATGGCAACCGGCATGGAGTGGGGATTATACCTTAGATTCCAATCTTCAGTTAGAAGTTCAATCCATAATGAGCAGTAATATGCCCGAACTCATGGAAAACTACTTTACACTTATAGAATCTTGGTTGGTGGACAGTCGCTTAAATGCCGAAAAGTTTTATGGTTGCAGGGGTATTACATCAAATCCAAGAGCATCAAACACCAATTTATTGCTTCATTGGGGCAATTGGCCAGGGGAGCAATCTTTTGGTACTATGGGGTGGATGCTTCACTTTTTTTACGATTACTACCAATTTACAGGAGATAAAGTATTTCTAAAAGATAGGGTGGTACCCTTGTTAAAGGAGAATGCCCTATTTTATGAAGATTTATTAAAGGATACCGAAGACGAGAATGGCAAATATCAATTTTTCATTTCCTATTCACCAGAGCAGGACCATTACTTGTATGCCAATTCAACCTTCGATATAGCGGTAGCCAAAGCCGTTTTAACCTATTTGATAAAATCGTGCAAGCTTTTAAATATAGAGGAAGAAAACATCATAAAATGGCAAACGATGATAGATAAATTGCCGGATTATATGATTAATGAAAAAGGAGAACTTATGGAATGGGCTTCGGCAGGAACTCAAGAAGTTTACAATCAAAGGCATCATTCCCATTTATTGCCTCTATATCAATTTTGCGAATTCGATATGGAAACCAATCCCCAATTATGGGAAGCATCGGCAAAAGCGTTAGAAGGCAAAACAGAAAACTGGCTACACAATAGAAAAAATGCAGATAGCAACCATATAACCCACGGTATGATGAATCAGGCACAAGCCGCAGCACGTCTTGGAAAATCGGATATCGTCTATGAAGTCCTCTCTAGGCTGGCCACAGAGCAATACATCTACCCTAGTTTTATGATGTCTTACTGGCCCAAGAAACAAGGCTATGGCTTTGACCCGATTGGAACCATACCAGATGTTATAAACAACGCCTTGGCATTTGCTTGGGAAGATGTTGTAGATATTATTCCAGCCCTGCCAAAAGAATGGTCTAAAGGATCTATTAATAATATCTTGCTAAGAGGTCAAATTCAAATCGATGCATTATCATGGAATATGGAAACAGGTGAGTTGAAATTGAAAATGACTTCCAAAGCAGATAAGGCAATCACTATACGACTTCCAGAAAAATATGAGGTAAGCACTGTAAAGTCAGGCGAAAGTGAACTGGAACCTATTCAAGGGGAATATAAAAACAAATGGCAAATAGAATTATCTCAAAACAAGCCAAAAGAGATTGTTTTTAACCTTAAATAACTGGAATCTATTATTCATGTAATACCAAACCAAAAATGAAAACAAGGATTTACACCATAAAGTTTAAGATGTTATTAATGGCTTTGCTTACGGTTACAGGTGTAAAGGCACAACTTAAATTAGATTACGAAAACCCAGAGGTTATTGGTATAAATAAAGAACCTGCGGTAGCGACGTTCTCAAGTTATACGACTGAAGATAAAGCCCTCTTGTTTGAAGCGCCTTCAACTGAAAAATCCTTAAATGGGATATGGAAATTTAATTGGGTAACATCTCCAGATAAAAGACCTGTAGATTTTTATAAACCAGATTTCGACGTGTCCCTTTGGAGCGATATTGTTGTCCCAGGCAATTGGCAGACACAGGGATTTGGTATTCCAATCTATACCAACATCAATTACCCATTTAAAAAAGAACAGCCACATGTTATGTTGGAGCCGCCTTTGGAATATACGAGCCACAAGCTTAGAAATCCAGTGGGAAGTTATAAAAGACACTTTACTATAGATGCCACTTGGCTCGACAAAACGGTATATATAAAATTTGATGGCGTAAAATCGGCTTTCTATCTCTGGATTAACGGAGAAAAAGTTGGCTACAGCCAAGGCAGTATGACCCCAGCCCGATTTAATATAAGTAAATATATAAAAGCAGGCGATAATACCATAGCCGTTGAGGTGTACAGATGGTCGGACGGAAGTTATTTAGAGGATCAGGACATGTGGCGACTTAGTGG
>NZ_CAXIBN010000282.1:0-2247 GCF_964021735.1 uncultured Wocania sp.
GGGCAAAATAATGGAGTAGACACTTTTACAGTAAACAAAACTGGTGATGTTGTAGCTAATACTTTTACAGGTGATGGCTCTGCTTTAACTAATTTACCTAATACAACATTCGAAAATTTAACAGACACACCAGCTAACTTTACAGGTAGTGCTGGTAAATTTGCAAGGGTAAATACTGGTGAATCGGCTTTAGAGTTTACAGAAGATGTTATTAGAGTTTATGATGACAGTCCTATTAAACCAATATTTTGGGGTGGTACTAAAGCTCAATATTATGCTAAATTTGGTACAAATTATAATCATCCTTTAACTGATGATATTTTTGTTAGTGATTCCATCCCACCACCATTAACTGCTGCTGATATTATAAATGTGCCAGCAGGTAATCAAACAAATACAGACTTACAAGCGGCTATAAATGATCTACAAACACAACTAGATTCAGGAGGTGGTGTTGGAGCAGATGGACAAAACGGAGCTGATGGCGTAGTAGATGGTATTGCTTTAGATCATCAAACTAAAAAAGCTTTAGAGTATTTAAAGGGTTATAATACACTTAATTATTTTAACAAAGCAGATTTACAGGATGGTTATATAGCTAATAATACAAGTGAAGTTATTACACCGCCTACAGCAAGCGAAAAAGTGTCTGGTAAGATATTTTTAGATAGTGGTGATTATGCTTTATATGGTATTGACTCAGATATATATGGTTTTATACAAAAGTTTCAAACAGATGGCACATATATAGCTACTGAGCAATATTTTGGAACAAACAAAACTGTAAACTTTAACATGCCATTTAAAGGCTATGTAATTATGGATGTCAACAGAAAAGTAACAACGTCTATAGATGCTATTATTCTTTCTGATTACGATACTAATTTTAACGCCTCATCAAATAAAACAATGTATGGTACATACGCACCTTACAAGCCTTATTTTGATGATTTACCAGAGGTTATTACTGAACCCACCGACAATCTTTTAGAAGTTGATAATCTATTACCGTATAGTGGCTCAGAAAGTGCTTATGCAGAAACCTATTTACGAATAGATGTTGCAGGGGGCGAGTGGGTAAGTATTTACGATGGCTTTAATTTATACAGCACTACAAGAAAACTAATCGTAGAGTTTGATAGTGGCGATACTGAAATAGCAAGCTATATACCAAACGTACTAAACCAAACCTATAAGCAACATAAATTAAATGCCTCAACAGCTTATTTTTATGTGTTGCTATGGACTAAAGACAATGCATCTACTTGGGGTGGTTCAAGATTAGACAAAGATAGGCTTAAAGTAAACATGCGCATTAATTTAGGTGAATATTTTACGCAAGAAACCAAGCCTTTTAGAATAAAATCTATTAACGGTGTAGATTACGATTACCCGATAAACAAATTTAAAGCTAAAAAAATAGCTGCCTTTGGCGATAGCACTATGGATGCGTCTAATCCAACCGCAAGCCCTGGCAGTTTTATGGACGAGTTTTGGAAAGACGAAGAAGCAACTGTTAGAAATTACGGCACAGGAAGCGCAGGATTAACCGATTGGAATGATACCGCAGTAGTTTCAGATGGAACACCAAGTGGTTCGTCTCACGATAACGTGGTTTCAAATCAAATTGAAGAAATGATTGCAGAAGGATATGTGCCAGATATAGTTGTGTTAAGTGGTGGTACAAATGATGCTTTTAGAAGTCGAGTATCTGGAACTTTAGCGACTACAATAACAGATTATCAAACCAGTTTAGTCTCTTTAAATAAAGAGGAAATTTACGGCATATTATTTTGGGCTTATAAGCGCATAAAAACACATGCACCAAATTGTAAAATATATTTTGCATTGCCGTTTAAAGGAAACTCTTATGCTAATTCAGGTTTTGAAAATCACAACACAAACCTAGCACCTATTTTAACTAATTATAAAGAGGTGGCTAATGTGTTAGGAGTTGAAATAATTGATTTAAACACTAATTTTTTAAACGCTTTAGAAACGACATTACCTAGCGAAGATTTTACAGACAATTTGCATCCATCAGATTTAGCAGAACGCAAGGCTTATAAAAAAACTTACGAAATTTTAAAAAACAACTTATAAAATGAAAAATATAATTTTATATATCGCCTTAATAATATCGTTTTGTGCCACATCACAAGTTAGAATAACTGGTGGCGTAGTAAGTAACGCTGGTGCAAAAGGCGAAACAGGGAATAATGGATTAGGCGTTCCTAGCGGTGGTAC
>NZ_CAXIBN010000283.1:0-2216 GCF_964021735.1 uncultured Wocania sp.
TCATAAAAGCAAACTTTTAAAATAAAATACTTTTAGTTAGTTATGTAAAGTTAATGTATTATGTATAACATAATTGATAAAAAATTGTTTAGTATTACATTTATAAATTTATGAATCATATCATATGAAAATTAATTGGTTTTTATTTTTAGTTATTATTCTTCAATCTTGTGCTATTGTAGAGTCTCCAAACCCTGTATTACCTATTCCTAGAGAACAGCAAGTGATTTGGCAAGAAATGGAATATTATGGATTTATTCATTTCGGCATTAATACATTTGTTGATAAAGAGTGGGGATACGGAGATAAATCAGCAAAAATATTCAACCCTTCGAATCTAGACGTTCGTCAATGGGCCAGGGTTGCCAAAGAATCAGGTATGAAAGGTTTGATTGTGACTGTCAAGCACCATGATGGTTTTTGCTTGTGGCCATCAAAATACACTGAATACTCAGTAAAAAACTCACCTTGGAAAAATGGTAAGGGTGATTTGATCAAAGAACTCGCAAAAGCTTGTAAAGAATATGAACTAAAAATGGGTATTTATTTATCCCCATGGGATAGAAATCACCCAGACTATGGCAAACCGAATTACATCAAATATTTTAGAAATCAACTGACTGAACTTCTTACAAATTATGGTGATATTTTTGAAGTTTGGTTTGATGGTGCTAATGGTGGGGATGGTTATTATGGTGGTGCAAAAGAAATTCGTACCGTTGATAAGAAAACTTACTACGATTGGAATAACACAAACAAATTAATTCGAAAACTTCAACCTAATGCAATTATATGGAGTGACAATGGACCTGACGCTCGCTGGATAGGAAACGAACATGGGTTTTCATATAAAACTACTTGGTCCCCATTGCTAAGAGATTCTATTTATGGTGGTATGACGAATTATGCTGTTGATTATGCTATGGGACAAGAAAACGGAACACACTGGGTGCCAGGTGAGGCAGATGTTTCAATTCGTCCTAATTGGTTCTACCATAAATCTGACGATGATAAGGTGAAAACACTTAAGCAATTATTAGATATTTATTATCAATCAGTTGGTAGAAATAGTACTCTATTATTAAATATACCCATAGACAAACGAGGATTGGTGCATGAAAATGATGAAAAACAGCTTAAAAAGTTAACCGCACAATTAAAGAGGGATTTTGCTAATAACTTAGCATTAAATGCGGAAACAAAGGCATCAAATATTAGAGGAAATGTACTAAAATACGATCCTGACAAAGCTGTCGATGGTGACAAAAACACTTACTGGGCTACAGATGAAGGTAAAACCAAAGAATCTTTAACATTGAGTTTTAAAAAGCCAATACAATTTAATAGATTATTAATTCAAGAATACATAAAATTAGGACAGCGCGTAAAGCAATTTTCTGTAGAAGCAGAAATTAATGGTACATGGAGAACTATCGAAAGACAAACTACCATAGGTTATAAACGAATTTTAAGGTTCGAAAATATAACGGCTTCCAAAATAAGGTTAAATTTTGAAGCATCTAAAGGAAGCTTGTTAATTTCTAATGTTGGTGTTTACAATGCGCCTCCAGTTGTTGAAGCTCCTTTAATAAAGAGAAACAAACAAGGAGAGGTAACCCTAGAAGTACCAGACAAAAGTGTTTCTATATTTTACACGCTAAATGGTAGTAATCCCTCAGTTAAATCCACAGAATATATTGACAAACTAAATATACATGAACCAACAACCATAAAAGCATTTGTCTTTGATTCTATTACAAACAGAAAAAGTGAAGTGACGACTAAAAATTTGGATATTAGTAAAAAACTATGGGAAATAAGTACAGAAAATGGTATTCGTTTGTCAGAACTAGCTATTGATGACGATATCAAAACTAATTGGCCTGTCAGTAAACAAATTCTATCTAAAAGTAAGATAAATTTAGGCAAAATAACAAATGTAATCGGTTTCACCTATACTCCAACTCAAACCAGATGGGTTTCTGGCGTAATTACCCACTACAAATTCTATGGCAGCATTGATGGTGAAAATTGGATAAAATTGTCTAGTGGTGAATTTTCAAATATTATCGCCAATCCAATTCAACAAAAAGTAATATTTAAAAAAAGTATACCTATAAAATACATCAAATTAGTTGCAGATAGAATAATGGGAAACAAGGACAAAGCCATTATTGCTGAGATTGGTATTATTTCAAATAAGCAATTATAAATTA
>NZ_CAXIBN010000284.1:0-2162 GCF_964021735.1 uncultured Wocania sp.
TAAAATAAAAAATCCTAAAGCAAATGCTTTAGGATTTTTTTGTGGGCGCGAAGGGATTCGAACCCCTGACCCCTTGGGTGTAAACCAAGTGCTCTGAACCAACTGAGCTACGCGCCCTCTAAATTGGACTGCAAATATAACCTAGTTTTTAATATTGCAAAAACTTTTTTGATAAAAAATAAATAAATTTTCACTCTAAAGCTAAGTCTTTATTTGAAGCGTTGTTACTCAACTTTTTTCATTTCCATAACAATTTCAGTAACAACCTTTTGCCCCATAATTTCAAAATCCATATTAATATTAGATATTATGGGTACTCCTGTAACTTTATCAATATTCATAACACCTGTTAAGCTTCCTGTAGATGAACCAGAAATATCGCCCTTAACATCTACTACCACTTCTTTATCATCAATAGATTTCACAGTATAAGTGCTTTTAATTTTCATCCCATTACTGTCTTTTTCTGCTATCCAAGAATAACCAACATTTACCGCTTCTTTTGGATAAACTACACTTTCCGTTTGACTAGTAAATTGATCTACGTTTCCTGAACCTTTCAACATCTTCATTTCTAAAACCTCGCCATAAACATTTGTTTTAGTTGACAAAACTGTTTCTAGCATTGGTTTCATTTGTGTACTCATCATTTTCGCTGTTTCATCTAAATCTTCTTCTTTAAGGTTAGAATCGTAATTTATTTTCATACCAGACTGCTCCATATCCATTTTAATGCTCTTAAAGCTCATTTCTGAATTATAGACTCCATCATCACTAACATCAATTACTTCTATAGGCATTTTAATAACCATATCCATAATCATGGTACCTTCACCCATGTTTTGTTTCATATCCATCTGCATTAAATACTTATCTCCTTTATTATAGTTAAGTCTTAAAAATGTTGATTCTTGTGCGAATGATAATGTTGTTGTAACTAGTAATAAAAGTGTAAAAAAGTTCTTCATTGTGTTTTAAATTTTATGATTTCAAATATAATATGTTAAAATGGAATTATATTAAATTATTTCTGCGACTACAAAAGTGCTTCCACCAACAAATATAAAATCGTTTAGGTTTGCGCTTTTTAAAGCTGTTTTATACGCTTTATTCACAGAATTATAAGCTTCTCCTATTAAATTGTATTTGTTTAAAGTTTCTTTAAGTTTATTGGCATCCATTCCTCTGGGAATATCTGGTTTACAAAAATAATAGGTAGCTCTTTTTGGTAGTAAATCTACAATAGTATTTATGTCTTTATCATTTACAACTCCAAAAACAACATGAAGTGCATCAAATTTTTCTTCTAAAAGCTGATGCATCACATATTGCAAGCCTTCTCTATTATGCCCTGTATCGCAAATTACTTTAGGTTTTTCGTTTAAAACTTGCCAACGCCCTAATAAACCAGTATTTTTAATAACCTGTACTAAACCTTGTTTTATATTTTGTTCTGAAATTTTGTATCCTTTTTTTTGAAGTTCCTTAACCGCTTGAATGACTGTTTTAATATTTTTTGACTGATAGCTTCCTAATAAATCCGATTTATAAACTTCGGTAATTTCTTTATCTGCAAAAACGATATTTGATTTATTCTTTTTTGCTAAATCTTTAAAAACTGATTGCGTTTCTTTTTGAGTTTCACCAACCACTACAGGAACATTTGGTTTTATAATTCCTCCTTTTTCAAAAGCAATAGCTTCGAGTGTATTTCCTAAAAACTGCGTATGGTCTAAACCTATATTAGTAATCACAGAAACCTCTGGGGTAATGATGTTAGTAGAATCTAATCGTCCGCCTAAACCAACCTCAACAACGGCTATATCTACTTTTTCTTTTGAAAAATAATCAAAAGCCATTCCAACGGTCATTTCAAAAAAAGATAATTGGTTTGCTTCAAAAAAAGGTTTATTACGTTTAATAAAACCTATTACATACTGTTTGCTAACTTCTTTTCCATTGATTTTGATACGTTCTCTAAAATCTTTTAAATGAGGTGATGTATACAACCCTACTTTATAACCAGATTCTTGTAAAACCGATGCTACCATATGGCTTGTTGAGCCTTTACCATTAGTACCAGCTACATGAATAGATTTAAAATTTTTGTGTGGATTATTTAAGTGGTCTGCTAATTTTAAAGTATTAGTTAAATCTTTTTT
>NZ_CAXIBN010000285.1:0-2147 GCF_964021735.1 uncultured Wocania sp.
AGCTGGCTTTCTTTATTTAAAATATTTCCTTAAAATTAGCGTTCAAATAATTACTTTTGCTTCGGAAGATTAAATTATGATGAGATTAATTTTAGTATTGTTTTTAATGTTTTTGTTTAGCAATGCAGACGCACAGGTAAAACCGAAGTTATTAAAAGAAGCAGATACAGTTTCTTTGAAATCTCAAGATAGTTTAAAAACATCTAGTAAACCTAAATCTAAAAAAAACCTTTTAGATAAATTAGACCCAAAAACTAAAGAAGAAAAGGCAAAAATTTCAGACTACTTAATCATTTCCCATAAGAACGATACCACTTTTGTAGATACTACTTTAACCATACAAAAGGAATACAAGTTTAATTATTTAAGAAAAGATAATTTCGGTTTAATACCTTTTTCAAACTTAGGACAAACCTACAATAGCCTAACTCATAATTTTGAAAATACTAGTTTAATGCCAAGTTTTGGAGCCAGAGCAAGGCACTTCAATTATATGGAAGTTGAAGATATTAATTACTATCGCGTACCAACGCCATTAACAGAATTAATGTTTAAATCAGCTTTCGAGCAAGGGCAATTAGCAGATTCTTTTTTTACAGTAAATACATCCCCACAATTAAATTTTTCAATAGCTTATAAAGGGCTTCGGTCTTTAGGGAAATACCAACATTTATTAACTAGTACAGGAAATTTTAGGTTTACAACAAATTACCAAACAAAAAACAAACGTTATTGGGCAAGAACGCACATGGTAACTCAAGATTTATTAAATCAAGAAAATGGAGGCTTGCAAGATGCTATGGTAGAGAATTTTGAAAATGGTGTAGAAGAATTTTTAGATCGTTCAATTCTAGAAGTAAATTTTGAAAATGCCGAAAACATTCTAAAAGGAAAACGCTTTCATTTAGAACACAATTATAGTATTATTAGAAAGAAAGATTCACTTTCAAAAAGCAAATTAAGCATCGGGCATATTATATCCTTAAAAGACAAGTCCTATCAATATGATCAATCAAGCGTTTCAGACAGAGAAACGAGTTATTTTGGAGAAGCGTTTAAAAGGTTAAGTTTTAGAGATAGGGTAACGTTAGAAAACCTATACAATCAACTTCAATTAAATTACAGTAATAATATACTTGGCGACCTGCAATTTAATATAAGTAACAATAATTTTAACTACGGCTACAATAAGGTAATCGTACTAAACGGAAACACAATAACCAATAGATTAAAAGGCGATGTGCTATCAGCAGGCGGAAAATACCACAAACAATTTGAAAATTTCGAATTATATGGTGAATTAGGAGTAAACGTTTCAGGAGATTTCGACGGAAATTTTATAAAAGCGCACGCTACATTCAAACTAAATAACGATTTATCAGCAACAGCATCAATAAATCACAGTTCTAAAGCACCAAATTACAATGTATTGTTATATCAAAGCAATTATATAAATTACAATTGGAAAAATAATTTCAATAATACCAAAACGCAACAACTAGCATTTCAACTAAAATCAGAAAAAATAGCAAATATTTTGGTCGATTATTCAAAGATAAACGACTATACTTATTTTAAAAGAGATGATATAGGAATTCCAGACGGCGAGTTGGCTCCAATCAAACCATTTCAGAATAATAAATCAATAAGTTATTTAAGAGTTAAATTAGATAGAGAAGTAAAAGTAGGCAAATTTGCATTGCACAATACCATATTATACCAAAACACACAAGACGAAAACAATGTGCTAAACGTGCCAGAACTCACTACGCGCAACACATTATATTACTCAAGCCACGTATTTAAAAAAGCACTGTACCTGCAAACAGGTGTAACATTCAATTATTTTACAAAATATAAAATGAATTCCTACGATCCTTTATTAGCAGAATTCTACGTACAAACAGAAAAAGAATATGGAGCATTCCCACGATTAGATTTCTTTATAAACGCAAAAATCCGTCAAACCAGAATCTATTTAAAAGCAGAACATTTCAATTCAGCATTCACAGGCTACAATTATTTCTCAGCACCAAACAATCCATACCGAGACTTTACTGTCCGTTTCGGTGTAGTCTGGAACTTTTTTATGTAATTTTTTCTTAAGGCGTTCCTCTTCGGGTCGTGCTTTCGGCAGTTGCTTTTTT
>NZ_CAXIBN010000286.1:0-2143 GCF_964021735.1 uncultured Wocania sp.
AAGTACGAAATCATATTAATATTCAAGCAGGTTTTGATGACACCTTGTTTTTAAATAGACGAGGAAAACAATTAACACGAGCTATGATTTTTACCATCATTAAGCAATTAGCTGAAAAAATTGGATTAAAAAAAAGTGTTTCTCCACATACATTTAGACATTCTTTTGCGACACATTTATTGCAAAATAACGCCGATTTACGTTCAATTCAATTAATGCTAGGACACGAAAGTATTACAACTACCGAAATCTATGTGCATTTAGATAAAAGCCATTTAACTAAAGTTGTAGAAAAATATCATCCGCGAAAATAACCGTTGATTGTTGGTAAAACTAAAAAATCCAGCTATTGCTGGACTTTTTAATACTATGCTTTTCACAAGAATTAGCTACTTAGCAATATTAACCGCTCTAGTTTCTCTAATAACGGTCACTTTAACCTGACCTGGATACGTCATATCGGTCTGTACTTTTTGAGAAATACTAAACGATAAATCTGCCGCTTTTTGGTCATCTACTTTTTCACTTTCAACAATTACACGTAGTTCTCTACCTGCTTGTATTGCATAAGCTTTTTTAACACCCGTAAAACCAAAGGCGATATCTTCTAAATCTTTTAAACGTTGTATATAACTATCTAAAACTTGACGACGTGCTCCTGGACGTGCACCAGAAATAGCATCACACACCTGAATAATGGGCGATATTAATGATTTCATTTCTACCTCATCATGGTGAGCACCAATAGCATTACAAACCTCATCTTTCTCGCCATATTTTTCTGCCCATTGCATACCAAGTATAGCATGTGGCGTTTCCATATCTGCTTCGGCATCTGGCACTTTACCAATATCGTGTAACAATCCTGCACGTTTTGCTAACTTAGGATTTAAACCTAATTCTGCCGCCATTACACCACAAAGTTTAGCAACTTCTCGCGAGTGTTGTAAAAGATTTTGTCCATAAGAAGAACGATATTTCATTCTACCAACCATTTTTATGAGTTCTGGATGTAGATTGTGAATACCTAAATCGATAACCGTACGTTTACCAACTTCAATAATTTCTTGCTCAATTTGTTTTTGTGTTTTCTTAACAACCTCTTCAATTCTTGCTGGGTGAATTCTACCATCCGTTACTAATTTATGTAACGATAATCTAGCAATTTCTCTACGAACAGAATCAAAACATGATAAGATTATAGCTTCTGGCGTATCGTCAACAATAATTTCTACACCTGTAGCTGCTTCAATAGCACGAATATTTCGCCCTTCACGTCCAATGATGCGTCCTTTAACATCGTCTGATTCTATATTAAATACAGATACACAGTTATCTACAGCTTCTTCAGTTCCAATACGCTGTATTGTATTTATAATAATTTTCTTAGCATCTTGTTCAGCAGTTAATTTAGCTTCTTCAAGTGAGCTTTGAATGTATGCCATAGCATCATTTTTAGCTTCCCCTTTTAAAGATTCAACCAATTGCTCTTTAGCTTCTTCTGCAGATAAACTAGAAATAACTTCTAATTGCTGCACCTGGCTTTTATGAAGTTTATCTAACTCTACTTGTTTCTTTTCTAAAACATCAAGTCTATGATTGTAATCTTTTTGTTTAGCTTCAACATTCTCGTTAAGCTTTTTGTTTTTTGAAAGTTCGCTAGATATTTGAGACTCTTTATCACGAATACGCTTTTCGGTTTCGGCCATTTTTTTATCACGAGATAAAATGACTTTTTCGTGTTCAGATTTAAGTTCTATAAACTTTTCTTTAGCTTGAAGGATTTTATCTTTTTTAATAGATTCTCCTTCTGTATTGGCTTCTTTTAATATGTTAGATGCGCTTCGCTTAGCATCCCTTATTAACTTAGAGGCTTTATTTTTTTCAAGCATTTTTGCTATAATAAATCCTAATATAAGCCCTAATAATATGCCTCCTGCAGTTAATATTATCGAATTAATTTCCATTGTATTTGTTGGTTAGTATATATAAAAAAGCCTACACCGGTATAAAGTTTTGTATAAACTCCTTAAAAACAAGTTTAGGGCTAACAAGCTGATCAAGGATCTGCGACTAAGGCAGCATGCTTTTACAACTTAAACTCACCCTTTTTAAAGAATTAACGTTGAGTTTATCAAAAAAA
>NZ_CAXIBN010000287.1:0-2021 GCF_964021735.1 uncultured Wocania sp.
CCAGGGACACAAGGATTTTCAGTCCTTTGCTCTACCAACTGAGCTAAGGTACCTCGCCAAAGCGGTTGCAAATATATATTCATTTTTACTATTCGCCAAAATAAAAATACAAAAAATTATAGTTTATTGTTATTTAATTGATGTGCTTAAATTTAAATGCTAATATTATAAAATAATTAAGAATTTAATTGTTATTGGTTTTGTAAATTTAGCGTTTTATGAATATATGAATTTAATTGTAGATGTTGGTAATACCTATGTAAAATTTGCTGTTTTTAAGGGTGATAGGATTTTAAGAAAAGATATTATTAAGCTAGATCACCTTATAAAGTATTTTAATTCTTTAAAGAAGGAATATAGATCTATAAATAAAGCTATTATATCATCGGTGGGAAAATTGAATGACAAAGATGTTAGTTACATAGACAGAGAAGTAGATTTAATGCTTTTAAATTCTGAAACGAAACTACCTTTTAAAAATTTATATAGCACGCCAAAAACTTTAGGGATAGATAGAATAGCTTTGGTTAGTGCATCAGTAAATCAGTTTCCTGAAAAAAATGCTTTAGTGATTGATGCTGGTACCTGCATCACTTATGATTTTATAACATCTAAGAACGAGTATTTAGGTGGTGCTATTTCTCCTGGAATTCGTATGCGTTATAAATCGTTAAATAATTTAACGGCTAATTTACCGTTATTAGAAACAGAAATTCCAAATTCTATAACAGGAAACTCAACAAATACTTCAATACATTCTGGAGTAGTAAATGGCATTTTAAAAGAAATTGAGGGTGTGATTGAAGAATATGAACAAAAATATCCGGATTTAACAGTTATTTTAACAGGAGGCGATGCTAATTTCTTGTCTAAACAATTAAAAAGTAGCATATTTGCCAACTCTAATTTTCTTTTAGAGGGACTAAACTATATTTTACAATTTAATTCAAACTAATGATAAAAAAACTTGTAATAGTTTTTATTGCGTTTTTTGCAATTCAGAGTTACGCACAACAAGGCACAGCTTCACCATACTCGTTTTATGGTATTGGTAGCCTTAAATTCAAAGGAACCGTTGAAAACAGAAGTATGGGTGGGTTAAGCATTTATACCGATAGTATTCATGTTAATTTACGTAACCCAGCCTCTTATGCTGGTGAAAATCTAGCTTTTTATAATAAAGAAACTAGACCAGTTAAGTTTACAGTTGGAGGGAGTTATTCTAGCATAGATTTAAAAAGTAATTCGGGTAGTGATAAGGCTACAGCAACTACATTTGATTATTTAGCATTGTCTGTCCCTATGGGTAAGTTTGGTTTAGGATTCGGATTAATGCCCTATACATCGGTAGGATATAAGTTAGAATCTCTTGATGGGTCGGGAAATATTGAAAATAGATTTAGAGGCGAAGGTGGTGTTAATAAAGCTTATTTGGGGCTTGGGTATATGCTTGTAAAAGGATTAAGTATTGGTGTTGATGCAAATTATAATTTTGGAAATATTCAAAATGCAACTATTGAATTTCTTTATGATGACGAAGGTGTGCTTACTCAATATCAATCTCGTGAGGCTAACAGATCAGACTTAAGCGGTTTAAATTTTAACATTGGGTTATCCTATAAAAGAATGTTAAATGAAAAGCTAGAGTTTGTTTCTGGCATTACATTTTCACCAGAAAGTAGCTTAACCTCAAAAAACGAGCGTTCGTTTTCTACAATAACTATTAATCCTACAACTGGACAAGAATTTACAATTAATACTATTGAACTAGATCTTGAAGCTAGTGGTTTAAAAGAAACAGATTTAATTATACCTTCTAAATTTTCATTTGGAGCTGGTATAGGAGAGCCAAGAAAATGGTTTGTGGGCGCAGAATATACAACTCAAAAAACCAGTAATTTTTCTAATGCCTTATACAGTAGCGGTGCTACTAAATTTGAAGATGCATCAACTATTTCTTTCGGTGGATTTTTTATACCTAATTATAATACGCTTAACGGATACTTTAAACGTGTTGTATA
>NZ_CAXIBN010000288.1:0-1925 GCF_964021735.1 uncultured Wocania sp.
CCATTCACTACCAAAATATAAAGCTGTAGCACCAATTGTCAACCATATAAAAATTTTAAAATTTGATACTACAGCTAAACTGTCATCTACTTCTTCTACGGTAGTATCTTTTTTAGTATTTCTTATTAATATAAATAAAAACACAATAAGTCCTACAAACAAAATAGCACCTTCGATAGCTGTTAGTACACTATCGTTTTTAAGGAAATAGTACAACACGACTGAAAAGAGCATCATTACCGGCCAGTTAAGTTTGTAAAACGATTTATCTACCGAAATAGCGCCAACCATTGCCGTAATACCCAATACCAAGCCAATATTAGCAATATTAGAACCCACAACATTATTAATGGCTATTGCTGGCGAACCTGAAAGTGCCGCTTGCAAGCTCACCAATAATTCTGGTGCAGAAGTTGCAAAGGAAACTACCGTCATCCCTATTACCATTTTAGATATACTAAACTTAAATGATAAGGCTACAGACGATCGTACCAAAAACTCACCTCCTATTACTAACAGTATAAAACCAAGGACAACCCAAAGTATGCTCATAAATATTTTTTTTGCGAAGATAAATGAAAGTGAAAAGTGAAAAGCGAAAAGCGAAAAGTTTTTTTGAAAACTTAAAATTTAGTCAAATAACTATTATTTTAGTTGTATAACTATAAATATAGTTATATGTTTGTATTGCGTTAGGGATTGAACGGCATGTTCGAGCTCGCCGACACAGGAGGAAGCGAGTAGTGAAAGCCCGACCCTTGTGGTAACGCCCAAATAATTAAACTGAAAAAAACTGATAATAATGCAAAAGCTAACAAACAAAGAAGAGGAAATTATGCATATTTTATGGAAGCTTGAAAAGGCTTTTGTAAAGGATGTGCTTGCTGAAATTACAAACGATAAACCGCATTACAACACATTATCGACTATTATAAGAAATTTAGAAGACAAAGGTTTTGTGGCTTATAATGCCTACGGAAAAACGCATCAATACTATCCTATTGTTACTAAAGAGGATTATAAAAAACGGTTTATGACAGCGGCTATTGATAATTACTTTAATAACTCGTATAAAAATATGGTATCGTTTTTTGCGAAAGAAGAAAAAATAAGCGTGGACGAGCTTAAGGAGATTATTGCATTAATTGAGAAACAAAAATAACCATGGAATATTTACTTAAAGCCAGTGCTGTTATTGCCATTTTTTACATCTGCTATAAATTGTTTTTACAGCGCGATACGTTTTTTCAGTCTAACCGATGGTTTTTGTTAATAGGGCTAATTACCGCTTTTCTGTTGCCTTTTGTTGTTATTCCTATTTATATTGAATACACACCAATGCCCATCCAGAATTTTGTAATTAATGATACTTCTGCTTTCGTTGAAATTGCCGAAGAACCATACAATTTATGGTATTATGCATTTATTGTTTATATAATTGGAGTCATTGTCTTTTCAATGCGGTTTTTAGTACAATTAGGATCGTTAGCATTGCTTATTTTAAATAATGAAAAGTACAAGCAAAACGGATTTACATTTATTGAAACCCAAAACGACACACCTCCTTTTTCGTTTTTTAGATGGGTGGTCTATAACCCAAATCAGTTTAACGAAACCGAATTACAACATATTATAACTCATGAAAAAGTGCATGTAAAACAATATCATTCTATAGATATTATAATTTCGCAATTAGCAGCTATTGTGTTTTGGTTTAACCCTATAACATGGTTTTACAAAAAAGATTTACAGCAAAATCTTGAATTTATTGCCGATTATAAGGCGCAGAATATTACAAGTTGCAAAAAGAGTTATCAGCATTTATTATTAAAAACAAGTATGCCTAATCAGCATATAGCAATCACCAATAATTTTTATAATTCATTAATCAAAAAACGAATCGTTATGTTACACAAATCAAAATC
>NZ_CAXIBN010000289.1:0-1915 GCF_964021735.1 uncultured Wocania sp.
GGTTTCAGCCATTAACAGGAGCAACAGCCGAAAAGCACGATGCTTTTTTTGAAACCATTGGTAACGGTATGGCTATCGAAAAATTTGGTGGTGGTCAATTAGTGCAACAGGAGCCAGATGCATCAAGTTTTCCTAACGGAGGAATAAGAAACACTTTTGAGGCTCGTGGTTACACAGCATGGGATCCAACCTCGCCTGCTTTTATTTACGGAACCACCTTATGTATTCCTACAATTTTTGTGGCTTACACAGGAGAAGCTTTAGATTATAAAACGCCTTTATTAAGAGCCTTACATGCTATAGACGAGGCTGCAACTGCGGTTTGTAAATATTTTGATAAAAACGTAAAAAAGGTAACATCTTCTTTAGGATGGGAGCAAGAGTACTTTTTAATTGATAAAACATTAGCAGCAAGTCGTCCAGATATTACTTTGACCGGCAGAACATTGTTAGGGCATTCATCTGCAAAAGGGCAACAATTAGACGATCATTATTTTGGTTCAATTCCTAGTAGAGCTTTAAATTTCATGCGTGAGTTAGAAACAGAATGTATGCTTTTAGGAATTCCAGTAAAAACAAGGCATAACGAAGTAGCTCCAAATCAGTTTGAATTAGCACCTATTTACGAAGAAGCTAATTTGGCAGTCGACCATAATTCTTTATTAATGGATATTATGAATCGAGTAGCTTCTCGTCATAATTTTAAAGTATTATTTCACGAAAAACCTTTTAAAGGAATAAATGGCTCTGGAAAGCATAATAACTGGTCATTATCAACAGATACAGGTGTGAATTTATTGGCTCCAGGAAAAACACCAATGAGTAATTTACAATTTTTAACCTTTTTTATTAATACTATTAAAGCCGTTAACGAGCATGAAGCACTTTTAAGAGCAACTATAGCGTCTGCTAGTAACGATCACAGATTGGGTGCTAACGAAGCACCGCCTGCAATTATTTCTGTTTTTATTGGTGAACAATTAACTAAAGTTTTAGAGGAGTTAGAAGGGGTTACCAAAGGTAAATTATCGCCTCAAGAGAAAACTGAATTAAAACTAAACGTGGTTGGTAAAATCCCTGATGTTTTGTTGGATAATACAGATAGAAACAGAACGTCACCGTTTGCATTTACTGGGAATAAATTTGAGTTTAGAGCTGTGGGTTCAACCGCTAATTGCGGTAACCCAATGACGGTTCTAAACACTATAGTAGCCAAACAATTAAAAGACTTTAAAGTAGAAGTTGATAAATTAATAGATAAGAAAGATTTAAAGAAAGATGAAGCTATTTTTAATGTTTTACGCGAGTATATTAAATCTTCTAAGCGTATTTTGTTTGAAGGGAATGGCTATGGTGAAGCTTGGGAAAAAGAAGCAAAGAAAAGAGGGTTAAGTAATAATAAAACCACACCAGAGGCATTAAAATCTAGAGTGTCTAAAGAGACTATTGCATTATTTGAAGACATGAATGTAATGAGTAAAATTGAAACCGAAGCACGTTACGAGATTGAAATTGAAGCATATATTATGCATATTCAAATAGAAGGCCGCGTTTTAGGAGATATAGCGCGTAATCATATTGTTCCAACTGCTGTTAAATATCAAAATACTTTAATTGAAAATGTTAGAGGTTTAAAAGAGATTTTTGATAAAAAATTTAAAGAAGTTTCTAAAGAGCAAATCAATTTAATTGAAGACATTTCAAGTCATATAGAAGGCATTAATGCTAATGTTACTAAAATGATTAATGAAAGAAAGCAAGCTAATACCATTGAAGATGCAGAGAAAAAAGCGCACGCTTATTGCTTTAATGTAAAACCATTGTTTGAAGATATTCGTTATCATTGCGATAAATTAGAATTACTTATAGACGATGAGATTTGGCCACTAACAAAGTATAGAGAATTGTTGTTTAC
>NZ_CAXIBN010000290.1:0-1911 GCF_964021735.1 uncultured Wocania sp.
TTATATAATTTCAAATCTAAGTATTCAGTTTTCAGAAATTCAGTATTTTTGGCATAATAAATGCCCCATTTTTTATAGATGAATTATTTAAAATACATATTCACACTTTTTCCGATTTTGGCTATGGCTCAAATAAGTGATGTGGTGCAAGATTCTACTGCTGTGGAATATATTATAATTGAGGGTGATTCTATACCACGAACATCTATAGATTTGGATGAAGTGATGCTTTTGCACAAACTTAAATTTGACAGTAAAAAAGACCGCATTCGATATTTAATTTTACGACGAAAAACCATAAAAGTGTACCCGTATGCAAAAATGGCTGCCGAACGTTTAGACTCTATGAATAAACGTTTGGCAAGTATAGAAAAGAAACGGCATAAAAAAAAGTATGCAAAACGCGTTCAGAAATATATTGAAGGTGAGTTTTCAGACGAATTAAAAAAGCTAACACGCACCGAAGGACAAATATTAGTCAAATTAATCCACCGACAAACCGGTGAAACCGCTTTTAATTTGGTTAAAGAATTACGCAACGGATGGCGGGCATTTTGGTATAATACCACCGCAAGTATGTTCGATATTTCTTTAAAGCGGGAGTTCGATCCGCTTAACGAAAAAGAGGATTATTTAATTGAAGATATTTTACAACGCAACTTTCAAAGTGGTCGTTTAGAAAGGCAAAAATCAAAAATTGAATTCGATTTTTACGATTTAACCAATAAATGGCTAAAACCAACCAAGGCTCAAATTCCTCCACCAGCACAAAACAAGCAATAGTTTATGCGAATCCAAACGCCTTTTGAGGAAAAGTTAAACACCATTACGCATGCTATTGGTGCTTTATTTGGCATTGCAGCATTGGTGTTGCTTATTGCTTTTAATACCGAAAAAACGACCTGGAGTTTATTTAGCGTTATTGTTTACGGTATTTCTATTATTGTGTTATTTATGGCGTCAACATTTTATCATGCCGTAAAAGGGGAGAAGCGCAAGCATTATTTTAGAATTGTAGATCATATTAGTATTTACATTTTAATTGCAGGAACCTATACACCTGTTTGTTTAATTGCGTTAGCTGAAACTTTAGGATGGACACTATTTTGGATAGTTTGGGGCATTGCTGCTTTTGGTGTTATTATAAAACTGTTTTTCACAGGACGTTTTGAGGTGTTTTCAACATTACTGTATTTGGTAATGGGCTGGCTTATTGTGTTTGATTTTACAAACCTATCCAACACTATTGGTAGCGATGGTATTTTATTTCTCTTTGCTGGCGGATTATCGTATACGGTTGGTATTGTTTTTTATGCGATTCAAAAAATACCGTACAATCATGTTATTTGGCATTTGTTTGTTTTAGCCGGAGCCATTTGTCATTTTTTTATGATTTTCTTTTATGTAATTTAAAAAGATGCTTAATTTAGATTCTATGATAGAAATTACTGCAGCCAATAAAGCATCCGATTATATTTTAATTGAAGACTTAGCCGATACAATTTGGCGCGAACATTACATACCTATTGTTGGAAAACCACAGATTGATTATATGCTTGACAAATTTCAATCTGCCAAAGCCATCAGCGAACAAATTGAAGAAGAAGGATATGAATACTTTATACTATTTTTTGATAAAATACCAGCTGGTTACATAGCGGTTAAAAAAGAAAAAGAGCACTTATTTTTAAGTAAAATATATGTACTAAGTTCTTATAGAGGTAAAAAAATTGGGAAAGCCGCCATGTTAAAAACTGAAGAAATGGCTAAAGCCTATCATTTAAAAACCATAAGACTTGGTGTAAATATTAACAATACAAATTCTATTAAAGCTTATGAGAAATTAGGTTTTAAGAAAGTAAAAACGTTTATAACCGATATTGGTAATGGCTTTGTTATGGATGATTTTAT
>NZ_CAXIBN010000291.1:0-1826 GCF_964021735.1 uncultured Wocania sp.
GTTACTGCCTTTACTGGAGGTATAGTGTCTCCGCTAATTGGTTTGATTTTCAACTCAGACTTTAAAGCTTTAAAATACAAATTAAAAGATGGCACACTAAACGACGCAGGAGAAATGGTAGGCGAAGTATTTT
This sequence comes from uncultured Wocania sp., assembly GCF_964021735.1. Lineage (NCBI taxonomy): Bacteria > Pseudomonadati > Bacteroidota > Flavobacteriia > Flavobacteriales > Flavobacteriaceae > Wocania > uncultured Wocania sp. The sequence goes on from NZ_CAXIBN010000291.1 coordinate 134, forward strand.
TAGAATATGGTACTTTTTTAACCAATGTTATCGATTTTATTATTGTAGCATTCGTAATGTTTATGGTTGTAAAAGGTGTTAATAAAATGAAGAAGAAAGAAGAGCCAGCCCCAGAAGCACCAGCAGGACCATCGCAAGAAGATTTACTTGCTGAAATTAGAGATTTGCTTAAAAAATAAACATTGTTAAATAAATAACATTTTGTTATTTATTGTCAAAAACCCTCTGTTTTCTAAAAACAAAGGGTTTTTATATGTTTTAAAATAGAATTAATACTTAGTTTTGTGGCTCTAATTTTATAAAAAAGCAAAAATGAAAGTAGCTGTTGTAGGAGCCACAGGAATGGTTGGCGAAGTGATGTTAAAAGTATTAGCAGAACGTAATTTTCCTATTACCGAATTATTGTTAGTTGCCTCAGAGCGTTCTGTAGGTAAAAAACTAAAATATAAAAATGAAGAATATACCGTTATAGGTTTAGCTGATGCTGTAGCTGCAAAACCAGAAATTGCCATTTTTTCTGCTGGTGGTGGCACATCATTAGAATGGGCACCAAAATTTGCTGAAGTTGGTACTACGGTAATTGATAATTCTTCAGCTTGGAGAATGGATCCTACTAAAAAATTGGTGGTTCCAGAAATTAATGCCTACGAGTTAACTAAAGCTGATAAAATTATAGCAAACCCAAATTGCTCAACTATTCAAATGGTTATGGCATTAGCTCCTTTGCACAAAAAATACAAAATGAAACGTGTTGTAGTTTCTACTTATCAATCGGTTTCTGGTACTGGCGTAAAAGCTGTACAACAACTAGAAAACGAAATAGCTGGTATTGATGGCGAAATGGCTTATCCTTATCCAATTGGCAGAAATGCTTTACCGCATTGCGATGTTTTTGAAGACAATGGCTACACCAAAGAAGAAATGAAGTTAGCACGTGAGCCTCAAAAAATATTTAACGATAAAACCTTTTCAGTTACTGCAACAGCGGTTAGAATTCCAACTGCTGGCGGACATAGTGAATCTGTAAATGTGGAGTTTGAAAATGATTTTGATTTATCTGATGTTAGAAAACTTTTACATGAAACTTCGGGTGTTGTAGTTCAAGATAATACCGATACAAACACTTACCCAATGCCAATATATGCACATGATAAAGACGATGTTTTTGTTGGTAGGCTTAGAAGAGACGAAACCCAACCAAACACTTTAAACATGTGGATAGTTGCAGATAACCTGCGTAAAGGCGCAGCAACTAATGCTGTACAAATAGGCGAGTATTTAATTGATAATAATTTAGTGTAGTTTTTTTAATTAAAATTATAATTATTAAAAAGTCCTTGTAATTTCATTTCACAAGGACTTTTTTTATTTTAATACACAAAAACCAAACCTAATATTTTAATTTTTTATTCTTTCTAAAATATATATATTTGTTTTATGGAAAAAAATTGAGGGATCATTTTTAATTCATATAATTTTATAGAAAAAAGTGCGTTTTTCAACTAGTTAGTTGTATACAAAAAGATGTGTTTTGTCGATGATTTTAAGCACTTCATGGATAATTTTTTTATAAAATTTGCATATTTATTTTGCTAACTCGCTTTTTTTCATACATTTGCGTGCTAATGATGATACAAAAAAAAAGAATATTTGCCTCAATCTTATTTGTATTAATAAGTTTTGTATGTGTAGC
>NZ_CAXIBN010000292.1:0-1733 GCF_964021735.1 uncultured Wocania sp.
CCATATTTGGTATGCCGAGTCTCCATCAGCACCGTCAGCCCCATCATTCCCAGCAACACCTTGAATACCCTGAGGACCAGGTATTGAGCTTCCAGAATTTGCTGCGTACAGCGCATAAGGAACACTGGCTAGTTGGCTGGTTCCAGTAATATTGTAACTTGTACCACCGGTAGGATCTATTTCAGTTTTTATGAAATAGGTGTTATTGGCCCAATCTATGGTTGAAAAATTACCACCAACCAAAGTTCCTGTACCAATTTCTATACTGAATAAACCATTAGCATTGGTTGTAGGTGTTTGGGTTTCGGCGTAAACTACAGTACCAGATGCACTGCCTTGTAAAATACTAATCTGTACACCAACATTTTGGTCGGCTAAAATCATGTCGCTAGAGTTTCTAACAATAGCTTGATAGTTCATTTTTTGTGGGGTTTGTGCAAATAGGCTTATTGTACACAAAAACAAGATGGATAATAGGTATAATTTTTTCATTGGGTTAGTTTTTAATGATTTTAAAGGTTTTAATTGTGTTGTTATAATTGTTTATCGCTAATAAATAAGTAGCCATAGGTAAATGGTCTATATCAATTTTAGTGATGTTGCCTGTTACTTCACCACTAGTCATTAATACACCTAAAAGATTAAATAGTTTATAGGACAGTTTGCCTTTTTTTATACCACTTACTCTTAGATTTAGGGTTGATGAGGAAGGGTTGGGATAAGTGGAAACATTAAGGTTATTTGCTGTATCTATAATAGACAATGTTTCGGATTCAAAATAAAATTGAATACCCTGGTAAGCAAAACCATTGCTCCCCGTTAATGTAGCTTGTACGGTTTGCCCAATAGAAAAACTTGCGGAACCACCAGAGCCTGAGGCATCGCTACCAGAGGCAAGAACTACTTCTTGGGCCTGTGCTGTGCCAAATAAAGAAAAGCATATGGCAAGTACTATTACAACCTTTAACTTAGGTTTGGCTAATTTTTGTTTAATAGGGGTATTTTTCATCATAATAAAAAAAGTTTTGAGGTTAAATGTTTTTGGGGAAATAAAGTAACTGCTAAAACGCTCGAATGTATTGAGCTTTGATAGTGCATAAAAGCTTGGAGAATGACATCTGAAAAATATACGCTTGTATGAAACGTAAGAAGCTACATAACGAGATAAACAAAAGCTGTAAAAAATATAATTTAGTAAACAACCAATATTGACATTGGTAAAGGGGATAATAACTAAAAAGTTAGTTTTTTTTGATAAATAGGATGTCATATCTACGCTTTTGGCTAATATGACTAGTAGTAATTTTCGCAATACAAATATAGAATTTTTTTTGATAAATCAAAACTTATCGAATAAATATGCTTTTTATCGATTAAAAAATATTTAATCGTCTGAAATAAAAATTGAATACTTGTTTAGTTAATCCAACGAAAATATTATTTACGTATTCTTAAAATTAGAAAATTAAATATTGAACTCATTTACAATTTTGACAATAAGAAGAAATCATCATAAAATAATCAAAAAAACTTCTGTGATTATTTTATGATGCAGAATCATTTGTTATTTCGACATGATAAATGTTTAAATTACTCTAAAAACCTACTTTTTAATTCAGGTGTAGGAATCATACAGCTTTCTTTTTTACCATACCACTTATATCTGTTTTTTGCAATATAATCATAAACCCAATTGCGTATAAACGGAGGAATAATAAAAAATACACTTATTA
>NZ_CAXIBN010000293.1:0-1709 GCF_964021735.1 uncultured Wocania sp.
TTATATGATTTTTTAAGCTTAAATGTTTTAAAACAAGCAAATAATAATATCTAATTGCGAGTCTAAAATTGTTGTCTTTTTCGGCGTTTTTTATTAGAGTATTAATATCTGCATTTTCAATGTTTTCGGCTGTGATATCGTCGTAATCCTTAAGTTTTCTATTTTGTTTAGTAGAAAATAAACCTGTTCCTCCTTCGTTGAGTAAAATATAAACTAAATAAATTACGGCAATAGCAAGCGCTAAATAAAATAACCAAGCAAAAGGACCAAAGTTTATGCTAAAACTATCAGAATCATTTTTTTCTTTTATAGATGGGTCGCCGTTTTTATAATCTTCATATTTTCCAGAGCCGCTTTTGGATTGGTTTACAACCTCTTTACCTTCATAATTATATTTTCTGCTGGAATACCGCGACTTAAAATCATCGTCAAACTTTCTAATTTGCTCAGGCTCTTGTACTACTGAAATGCTAAAAACGTTTTGAGAATTAGCAAAAATCAAAATCAAAAAAATAATATGTAATGGTATTATTTTCAAATAGAAGGTGCGTTTAAATGAGGTAGTTGGGTGATTTCTTTTTGTACTTTAAAAGGATAAATTAAATAGTAGTAGCTTATAATTCCGAGTGTAATTAAAATGATTCCGACCGATAAAAAATGAGGCATAATATTAGAATACCGCGTTACAAATCCTTCTAAAAAACCAGCAAAAAACGTAAATGGAAAGGTGCTTATTAAAATTTTAACACCAGTTTTTGCACCGTTTTTAAACGAGGTGTAGCGTGAGTGTGTACCTGGAAACAAAATGCTTGCACCAAGAATTAAACCTGCAGCACACTCGATAACTATGGCAAAAATTTCCATAGAACCATGTATCCAAATACCACGAACACTCTCCCAAAACACGTCTTTCTCGTAAAAGAAATACTGGAAAGAACCTAGCATAATACAGTTTTTAAACATAATATAAAGCGTGCCAATACCACCAAAAACACCTAAGATAAAGGCAATAATACCTACACGAAGATTATTAATAGTAATGCCAATAAAGCTACCCCAATTACTTCCGCTTTTATAAACGGCAACAGGATCGCCAGCTTCAATATTTTCTAAAGACATGTTTACATAATTATCGCCTAAAATAGAACGTACAAACTCACCATCATTGGCTGCCGAAATAACTCCTATAAAAGTAAATGCAAAAAAAATGATGAAAGCGATGTAAATAAATTTTCGATATTGATAACAAATTAGTGGAACTTCAGTTTTCCAAAAATCAATAATCCTATTGGTGTTTTCTCTTTTGGTTTTATAAATTTTTTGGAATGCCTTTGCAGCTAACTGATTTAAATATACAATTACCTTACTTTTAGGGTAATAGGTTTGAGCGTAAGCTAAATCGTTAATTAAATGAATGTATTGCGATGCAAGTTCGTCAGGATCTTTAAAGTCATTATTAAAAATGGCTTTTTCAAAACTCAACCATTTTTCCTTATTTTGTTTGATGAATGAAACTTCCCTCATATATTTCTTCTGTAAAAAACTAAATTTTGCACAAAAAAAGTTACAAAATTTAGTTTCACTTCAGTAACCAACCTTTGTTAATCCATGTAATTTTTTCTTTAGTTATTATCAATTTTCAAAAGAAAAAATTCATGTATTTTTGATAAATTAAAATATAAAATGTCAGAGTTACAAATTAACACGAC
>NZ_CAXIBN010000294.1:0-1706 GCF_964021735.1 uncultured Wocania sp.
GTTTGCATACCATCTCCAAAAATAGTTAAATCTTCTCCTCTTAAAGCTTGCCCCATAAAAGCAGGAATAACTCTCCCATCATTAAGCCGCATTCGCGAACCATAAGTATTAAATATACGAACAATACGTGTTTCTAATCCGTGAAACCTATGATATGCCATAGTTATAGATTCTTGAAAACGCTTTGCCTCATCGTAAACGCCTCGTGGACCAATGGTATTTACATTTCCATAATAATCTTCAGTTTGCGGATGCACCAATGGGTCTCCATAGACCTCAGATGTTGAGGCTATAAGTATTCGTGCTTTTTTAGCTTTAGCTAACCCCAATAAATTATGCGTTCCTAAAGAGCCGACTTTTAGGGTTTGAATAGGAATTTTTAAATAATCAATAGGACTTGCTGGTGATGCGAAATGTAGAATATAATCTAAACCGTCTTCTATACTTACAAACTCGGTAATATCATGCTCTATAAACTCAAAATTTGGATTAGATTCTAAATGCTGAAAGTTCTTTTTATCACCTGTAATAAAGTTATCCATTCCAATAACATGATAATTTTCTTTTATAAACCGATCACATAAGTGTGAGCCCAAAAAACCTGCTGCTCCTGTAATTAAAACTTTTTTCAAACCTTTCTAATAAATTATGATATTTCTGTTCCAAAAATAATCAAACCTTTTTACCTTTTAATTAAAAAAACTGCACAATTTCAGAATTGAATTCCAAAATTGTACAGTTTAATGTCTTTTCTTGCCCATTAAATTAATTTCCACTACCTATTTTATAATAGGTAAACCCAATAGCTTTAATTAATTCTTTATCTAAAATTCCTCTTCCGTCAAATATAAATGCGGGTTTTTGCATACTATTATAAATACTTTTCCAATTGTAATTTTTAAACTCATCCCACTCTGTTAAAATAACTATAGCATGCGAGTTTTTGCAGGCTTCGTAAGGGTCGTTATTTACAGTTAGTAAGCTTTTGTTTTCATCTGAAGAACGTGTTTTTAAATAGTCTAAATCGGCATAAATTCGTTCTTTAGTAACTTTAGGATCGTAAACCGCTATTGTTGCTTGTTCGCTTAAAAGATTATCAGCAACTTTTATGGCAGGAGACTCACGAGTATCATTAGTATCCTTTTTAAATGCCCAACCTAAAAACGTTATTTTTTTACCAGAAACGGTGTTATACAAAGTACTAACAATATTATCTGAAAAGCGATTTTTTTGATGGTCATTCATAGTAATTACTTGCTCCCAATAATCTGCTACTTCATTTAAACCATAGCTTTTAGCAATATAAACAAGATTTAATATATCTTTTTGAAAGCAAGACCCACCAAAACCAACAGAAGCATTTAAAAATTTAGAACCAATTCTTGAATCCATCCCAATAGCTTTTGAAACTTCTTTAATATCTGCTCCAGTTTTTTCGCATATTTCGGACATAGCATTTATTGATGACACACGTTGCGCTAAAAACGCATTTGCTGTAAGTTTTGAAAGCTCCGAAGACCAAACATTAGTTGTTAGAATCTTATCTTTTGGCACCCAATTAGAGTAAATCTCTACCAAAGCTTGAACAGCTATTTCTCCTTCTTTAGTTGAAGTGTCTCCACCTATTAATACCCGGTCTGGATTAAGCAAGTCTTGTACTGCTGTTCCTTCTGCCAAAAATTCTGGGTTTGATAAAATTTGAAATT
>NZ_CAXIBN010000295.1:0-1704 GCF_964021735.1 uncultured Wocania sp.
ACAGATGGTCGGACGGAAGTTATTTAGAGGATCAGGACATGTGGCGACTTAGTGGTATTTTTAGGGATGTAACCTTAATGGTAAAGAATAAATTCCACATTAAGGACTTTCATATAAATACAGATCTTGACGAAGCTTATAAAGATGCAGATTTGTCCATTAAAGTTAAAGTTCGAAATTCAGGAGCCAAAACGGTAAAAAAACATAAGGTTCGAGCAGTTGTTTATGATAGTAATGGCGGTGTTTTACAAAAAAGCAATGAAGTACTTTTAGCAAATTTACCTAAAACCTTAGCAGGTACTGAGTCTGCTGTCGATTTAAGGATGAAAGTAGCTTCCCCATTGTTATGGAGCGCAGAAACCCCCAATTTATACACCTTGGTCTTGCAACTTATCGATGCCAAAGGAAACGTATTGGAGTATATTCCTTGGAAATTTGGATTTAAGGAAGTTGAAATTGAAGGCAATTTGTTTAAGATTAATGGCCAGTTGGTAAAATTAAAAGGCGTTAACAGACATGAACATCATCCAAGAACAGGACGGTACGTAGATGAAGAAACCATGCTGTTGGATATTAAGTTGATGAAGCAGTGCAACATCAATTTTGTACGAACAAGTCACTACCCCAATGCACCCTATTGGTATAAATTATGCGATACTTATGGGATGTATGTTATGGATGAAGCCAATCAAGAATCTCACGGTTATAACATAGGGAATAAGGAATTGGGTGATAACCCTTTATGGAAAAAAGCACATGTAGATAGGGCAGTCTCCATGGTAGAACGCGATAAAAATCACGCATCGATAATTATTTGGTCCTTAGGTAACGAGGGAGGAGCCGGTCAAAATATGATGGCCATGGCCAAAGGCATAAAAAGCATTATACCTAAAGCAGTGGTGTATTGCGATAGTGATTTAAGTGTTTCCGATATGCTGGACAAAGGCTACCTATCGCCAAAAGCCATAAGAAGGGTGGCAGAAAACGATACTTTACGCCCCATATTCATGCGGGAATATGCCCATGCCATGGGAAACTCGCTAGGGAACTTCAAGGACTATTGGGATGTGTTTTATGATTTCGACTACACCGTTGGTGGTGCGGTTTGGGATTGGGTCGACCAAGGTTTGGCAAAGAAGAAAGACGGAAGCCCTTTAAAATATTTAGAAAACCCACATCAGTTGGCGCTCAATGCCGACGAGTTTTGGGCAATTGGTGGCGATTTTAACGATTATCCCAATGATGGTGAATTTTGTATTAACGGTTTAGTGGCTCCAGACAGAACCCCAAATCCGCATTATTACGAAGCACAAAAAGTACATCAATCCATAAGGTTTGAAGCCGTAAACCTAAAAGAAGACTCCATTAAAATCACCAATCTGTACAGTTTTATAAATCTTGAAGATTTTAGCTTTAAATGGGAGCTTCAATATAATGGAGATGCTATTGAAAGCGGTGCCATTAACGATATGGTTGTAATGCCCAATCAATCAAAAACAATAAACATTCCATTTCAACCATTATCAGAAAAAGAGGGAGAATATATTTTAACACTATCGGCACACATAAACGATAACGCTAATTGGGCACCAAAAGGGTTTGAAATCGCTAAGGAACAATTTATATTACAGGACTTTCATTATCCAGATGCACTAAGTAACTCCTCCGAGAAATTGATTCTTGAAACTTCAGATGGGCATTATA
>NZ_CAXIBN010000296.1:0-1664 GCF_964021735.1 uncultured Wocania sp.
GTACCCAAATACGATGCATTTAACATGACGTTAAACGTTTTAGTGCTTTGTTTTCCTTTTTCTGGCAAATCAAAATAAAAGTTTACCCGGTCGTCTCTAATATCTGTAAATCTAGCTTGACTTGTTGTTGCGCTACCAAAATCTGTAAATCTGGTATTTACAATTTCCCACCCTGATGGAAAAATCTGTGTTAAAGCCACATCGTTTACACGTTCATTTTTTAAATTGCTAACGCTAACAGTTACTACAAAATCTTGCCCTTGTTGTAGTTTTGATACATCTATTTTATTGCCTTTTAAATCTTTGTAAGTGTACGATACACTTAATCCGCGTTGTTCGGCAAGTTCTTCACCTAATGGTAATTTCCCTGAATTTAAAACACGAACATAAACCACATTGTCTTTTTGGTTTGTAAACGATACAGAATTTGCACCATCATTTACTTGTAACTCACGTTGTGCAATGGCACTTTTGGTGTCTATACTTTCAGTTTTTCCATTAATGGAGTAATTTACTTTTAAGGCTTTACCACCATTAGCATTTACCATTTTCGCCATAGCCAATAAACTATAAGCTGTAGTTTGTGTACTCATCCAACGGTTGCTCGATAAATCTTTGGCAATATATTCAGCGAGTTCTCGCGTTTTCGGGTTTTTAGTAAGCACCATAGTTTCTAAAGCCATAGCACGATTTCTGTCTCTAGAGCCGTATGTGTAATAATTATACTTAACAGGTTTAAACTCGATGTTTGCAGATTGCGAAATGTTGTCGCTCGCTTCTTTTTGTCCTGCCAATGCATAAGCTGCGGCTAATCGCCATTTGGCTTCGTTTGAAATTTCACTAAACTCCCGTAACCTATTCATACTTGCTAAATCTGGACTTCCAGCTAAAGCTAAAGTATATAATCTGTAAGCTTGAGCTAAATCGGAATTGTAAGTTCTATAACTTGGTCGCCAATTGCTGGCTGCTTGTTTTTGGTAGGCAACCCAATTGCTTTTAAATGTTAATGGCAGTATATAACCCTTCTTTTCGGCTTCAATTAAAAAATGACCCGCGTAACTGGTGCCCCAATCGTTTGCTGTGTTTTCTCCCATCCAATAACTCATACCGCCATTTGGTCTTTGAAAATGCCCGAGTCGTTTAATACCGTTTTCAATATTATTTTGAATAGCTTGTTTTTTCTTGTGTGTTAAATCGAAAATATCACCTAAAAATAACTGCGGAAATACGCTCGATGTGGTTTGCTCTACACAACCATGTGGATACTGAATTAAATATTGTAATCGTCGTGAAAAATCCATAGGTGGTAATGTTGAAAATTCTAAAGTAGCCGAATTGGTGCCAACGACACCAAAGGTTGAAAATGATAAATTTTCAGTAGTATTTGCAGCTAATGTTTTATCAATGGCTTTTGATGTGATAGGATTAGGGTTAACCACATCTAATTCCACTTTGTAAGTCGATTTTTCACCATTTCCAGAAGCAATGACTTCAACGGTATTTATGCCTTTTGCTTTGCTTACATCAAGCTCAAAATACGTCATTTGTTCGTCAGGTTTCGCAAAGCTTAAAGCTTTTGAATTTTCACCAACAATCGAAATGCCATCACTTAGTTTTAAGCTAATATTCACGTTTTTCACTTTAGGTTCCATCGCAAAAACAGT
>NZ_CAXIBN010000297.1:0-1611 GCF_964021735.1 uncultured Wocania sp.
CTATCAGTTTTGTAGATTATGCACATTGGCAAAATCTCAATCAAAGCTTTGATGTTCAAAAAGCTTATTGGAAAAACAAGCTTTCTGGCGATATTCCATTTTTAAACCTACCAACAGATTTTAATCGTCCAAGCACGCCTTCATACAAAGGGAAGCATCATGTTTTAAACTTTTCAAAAACAAGTTCTTCCCAAATCTTAGATGTAGCTAAAAAACTAGAAATAACACCATTTGTTTTGTTTTTAGTAACATATTTTATATTACTGCAAAAATTTAGTAAACAAGACGATATTTTAATAGGCTCACCAGTTTCAAATAGAAACAAAAAAGGATTAGAATCAGTTTTCGGGCTTTTTATTGATACTGTGGTTTTTAGAACATCAGTAAAAAAATCACTCACTATTTTAGAATTCATAAAAAGAGTGAATACGATGTCTATGGAAGCACTTTCAAACAAAGACCTTCCGTTTGATGCGCTGGTAAAAGAATTAAATATTGAGAGATCTTTGGCAACAAACCCGCTTTTTCAAGTTATGTTTGTTTATGCATCAAAACCAGAATATCCATCGTTTGGAAAAGATGTCGAATTACTCGATAGTTTTGAATATAGTCCAGATGTTTCAAAGTTTGATTTGACACTTTTTATAACTGAAAACAACGGTGAATTAAGCTCTACTTTTGAGTATGCTACAGATTTGTTTGAAGAAGAAACCATCAACAGATTTCAGCAACATTTAAAACACACTTTAGAGTATGTTGTTGAGCATACCAACAAAACGATTGATACTATTCCTGCACTAATTGAAACCGACAAAAATTTACTTAATTCAAATAATGCAAAACATAAAACTGCTTTTAATGGGTTTAAAAGCATCCATTCTATAATAGAAAATATTGCTAAAAAACATCCTGATAACATAGCTTTAACCTTTAAAGATAGTGCAATCACATATAAAGAATTAAACGAAAAAGCAAACCGAATAGCTCAAGAAATAATAAATACCAAAGCCGAAAACAGAATTATTGGTTTATGTATCGATCGCTCTTTAAATATGATTATTGGTATGCTAGGCATTTTAAAATCAGGTTGTGCGTATTTACCAATTGATCCAGAATACCCAAAACAGCGTGTTAATTTTATACTCAAAGATGCTAAAGTTGATAGTATTGTTTCTCAAAGTTCTCTTTTAAAGCTTTTTGATGAGTTTAAAGTAAACCCTATTTTAATCGATAAAATTGATAGCTCACAAAATGATAATACTATTGAATTACCAATAGTAAAAGAGACCGATTTAGCTTATATAATTTACACTTCGGGCAGTACAGGTGAACCTAAAGGTGTTCCTATTAGCCATAAGAATATTATGAATTCCACTGCTGGAAGATTGGGTTTTTACAATAAAAATCCTTCGGCGTTTTTACTCATGTCGTCCATTTCTTTTGATAGCTCCAAAGCTGGTATTTTCTGGACACTTTGCACAGGCGGAAATTTAGTAATTGCAGAAAAACGCATTGAACAAGACCTTGTGAAAATTGTAGATATTATTGAACAGCATAACGTTAGTCACACGCTAATGCTTCCATCTTTATATAAAGTTATATTAGAAAATG
>NZ_CAXIBN010000298.1:0-1509 GCF_964021735.1 uncultured Wocania sp.
CGACAATTTAATCTCTGCAAGTCAAATAAACGATTTTGTTTGGAAAGGCATGAATACTTTTTATTTATACAAAGATAATGTACCAGACCTTGCTAACAATAGATTTGCTTCAAATGATGATTATGCCAATTACTTAAACACATTTTCTGCGCCTGAAGATTTATTTGAAAGCTTAATTTACCAAAGGGAAACCGTTGATAGATTTAGTTGGATTGTTAACGATTATATTGCTTTAGAGCAACTTTTTAGCGGCATTGTTACTAGTAACGGTATGGAATTTGGCACATTTAGATTTTCTCCTACAGACACAAATATTTATGGCTATGTGCGTTACGTATTACCAAATACAAGCGCAGCTAGCCAAGGCTTAAAACGAGGTGATATTTTTTATGGCGTAAACGGAACACAACTTACTTTAGATAATTGGAGAACATTATTAAGCCCAGAAAATTACACTATTAATATAGGTAACTATACCGATAATGGCACACCAGAAACAACAGACGATTCTGTTACCAATACCTCAGAAACTATTGCATTATCTAAAGCACAATACACAGAAAACCCCGTTTTACTTAGCAAAACTTTAGACATTGGCAGCACTAAAGTTGCATATTTAATGTATAATGGATTTACAGGAACCGATCAATTTAATGCAGAATTAAACAATATATTTGGGGTATTTAAAAGTGCTAATGCAACAGAATTAGTACTCGATTTACGATACAACCCTGGCGGTTCGGTAAATACTGCTATATTATTATCAAGTATGATTACGGGACAATTTACTGGCGATGTGTTTAGCACTGAACAATGGAATGCTGAGTTTCAAGAGGCTTTTGAAAATGAAAACCCAGAGTTATTAATAAATAGATTTGTAAATAATAACGGTGGAGCTGCTTTAAATAGCTTAAACTTATCAAGAGTTTTTATCCTCACAACAAGGTCTAGCGCATCGGCAAGCGAATTAGTAATTAACAGTCTATCACCATATATAGATGTCGTACAAATAGGAACAACCACAACAGGAAAATATCAAGCTTCAAGAACATTGTACGATTCGCCAAATTTTAGTCGATCTGGTGCTAACCCAAGTCATACATACGCTATGCAACCACTTATTTTTAAATCACTAAATGTTAACGGGGTCACTGATTACTTCAATGGACTTTCTCCAGATCAAAATAATATTCTAGGTGAAAGTATTAGAAATTTAGGAGTTTTAGGTGATGAAAACGAACCTTTACTTGCCAGAGCAATTAGCATTATTGATGGCTCAGGAAGATCTTCAATTACCACGAGTAGCAAAAGCGAAAATCTTATAGATATTATGGGCAGCAGTAAAGATTTACTTCCTTTTTCAAATGAAATGTATGTTGATAAAGAGATACCAGCTGGTTTAATAAAAAGAATTTTATTTGAATAAAAACAAAACTTACTTTAATTGGAGTTCGGGTAAAGACTCAGCTTTAGCACTCTATCATTTATTACAAGACAAGCGTTATGCTG